>JBDHWA010000143.1:0-5858 GCA_039809945.1 Dehalococcoidia bacterium
CAACCGGCGCGGCACGCCAGGCCGTCGAATTGGATGCGCTCCGCATTCTCGGGAAGATGCCCGAGTTGACCGGCCAGGTGGGCGACATGCTGCCGAAGCTCGGCAATAAGAAGTCCTGGCCAGACGTCGATGCCGCCCGGGAACTCGTCCAGGGTGCGGAGATTGCCCGCAGGGAGGTCCTTCAAGGCACCCGCAGCTGGGTGCTCTGCGCCCTTCTGCCGTCCCTCGTAGCCTTCGTCCTCGAAGGCGCACAGGAACGCCGCCGCGATGGCGCCCTCGAATACCAGGACCTCCTCGTCTTCTCCCGCGACCTCCTCCAGCAGGACGCCTCCATCCGCGCGCGGCTGCACGAGCGGTTCCAGCGCATCCTGATCGATGAGTTCCAGGACACGGACCCGCTGCAGGTAGAGCTCGCTGCGCTGCTGGCGCACGAAGGACCGGGCCAACCGTCCCACTGGGAGACCGCCAACGTTGAACCCGGCCGCCTCTTCATGGTCGGCGACCCCAAGCAGTCGATTTACCGCTTTCGTCGTGCCGACATTGAACTGTTCAAGAAGGCGCGCGGCGCTTTCGCTGCCCGCCACGTTCCCCTCAGCAAGAACTTCCGCTGCCGGCCCGGGATTATCGACTGGGTGAACCTGGTTTGCGAGAAGCTGTTCACCGGGTTCGGTGCGGGTGCTGACGCCCGGCAGGCAGACTGGATACGGCTGCTCCCCGGCCGCGAAGCAGTGCCGGGGCCGGTGGTCCATGTGCTTGGGGGCCCCGGCGCGACAAGCGAAACGGCGCCGGTAATTCGCCGCCAGGAAGCCGAGGCTGTCGCCGCAGCCGTCCTCGCCGCTCAGCGCGAAGACTGGCTCAAGTCCTCCGGCCTCGGCCGTCCGACGAAGTTCTCCGACATCGCCATCCTGCTCCCGACCCGCACCAACTCGCCCGCGATCGAAAAGGCCCTCGCCGCGGTGAACGTCCCCACGCGCATCGAAAGCCGGTCGCTCCTCTTCGCGGCCCAGGAAGTCCGTGACCTGACCAACATCCTCGCGGCCATCGATGACCCTACAGACGACGTCGCGGTCGTCGCGGCGCTTCGCAGCCCGGCCTTCGCCGTCAGCGACGATGACCTGCTGAGCCACTCCCGTGCCGGGGGTCGCTGGGATTACACCCGGCCGGTCCCGGAGGCGTCGCCGGCCGCCATCCACGAAGCGATGGCCTCGCTTGCGTCCTTCCACGAGCAACGCTGGCTGCTGAGCATTGGCGCGCTCGTCGAATCGGTTATCGCAGAGCGGCGCATGCTCGAACTCGGCGTCACCAGCCGGCGTCCGCGGGAAACGTGGCGGCGGCTCCGCTTCGTCTCCGAACAGGCGCGGTCGTTGGGCGAGTCCGGGGTCGTCACCTCACTTCGCCAGTTCGTGCACTGGCTTCGCACCCAGGCGAAGGAGCGTGTACTCATCGCTGAGGCCGTCGCCAACGAACCAGACGACGACGCTGTGCGCATCCTCACGGTCCACGCCGCCAAAGGCCTCGAGTTCCCCATCGTCATCCTCGCCGGCCTCGGGGTCGAAGCGACGCGGGGAGGTTCCCGCGTCATCTGGCGGCACGACAGCGGCGCTGAACACGCCGCAATCCGCACCGGCCGGTCCAAGGCGTACTTCGAAACCGCGGGCTATGACGGCCCCGAAAATGACGAAAAGCAGCACCAGGTGCTGGAGCGTCATCGCCTGTTCTATGTCGCGGCGACACGTGCCCGGGAGCGGCTGGTCGTGAGCCTCTTCCACAAGCCGCTGAAGGAGGAGGCCCACGAGAAGCGGCACCCGGAGGGGAAATGCCCGCTCGCCGAGTGCCTGTACGCGATCCAGCAAGAGGAGGGTGGCTGGCCCCCGCTCGTCGCGAGGCCACAATTCGACACCGAGGGGACCCCTGGCGTGACGGCCGAGGACACCCCGGAGATGCGCGAAGCATGGCTTGCGGCCCGCGAGCGCCGCCTCGCCGAGCAAGGAGAGGCCCGTGTGAAGGCCGTTACCGCCATCGCGCATGCCGAGGATGAAGAAGGCGAGCGAGAAGTCGATGCGCAGCCGTGGAAGAAGGGCCGTGCGGGCACGTCAGTCGGCCGCGCGGTCCACGCAGTCATGCAGACGTTGGACCTGCGGACCGGTGAAGGTCTGCAAGCCATCGCGGAGTCGCAGGCGCTCGCTGAGGGCATCGCCGGTGAAGCGCACCGCATCGCCCGGCTCGCCGAAAGCGCGCGCACGTCGCAGGCCGTCCAGGCGGCGGTCGCCTCTGGCAAGTACTGGCGCGAACTCTACGTCGGCGTCGAAATCGCCGGCACGCTCGTCGAGGGGTTCATCGACCTCCTCTACGAGACAGCGGAGGGTCTTGTGGTCGTCGACTACAAGACCGACTCGGTGCGTGACGAAGCCGACATCGCCACGGCCATGGAGCGTTACCGCCTGCAGGGCGCCGGATACGCACTCGCCCTCGAACGGGCGCTCGGCCGCCCCGTGGTGCGCGCTACCTTCGTGTTCACCGAACCACGCGCCGAACGGGACGTGACGGACCTCGCGGCCGTGAAAGCCGAAATCGAAGCGAAGCTCGCCGCCTGGGAGCCCGCTACTCCGGCGGGAGGATAACCCCGGGATTCAGCAGACCTTCGGGGTCGAGTGCACGCTTGATCGCGCGCATCGCAGCGATGTCCTCCCGCGAGCGCGTGAGCGGCAGCCAGGCGCGCTTGGCGATGCCAATCCCGTGCTCGGCGCTGATGCTCCCGCCCAGTTCGGCGACAAGGTGGAAGACCGCGTCATCGGCCCGCTCATCGTCCGCTTCGAGACCCAGGATGTTGACGTGGAGGTTGCCATCGCCGGCGTGCCCGAACAGGACGGGACGCGCGCCCGGCACAGCGCCCGCAATGACCTGACGGACACGCTGTTCGAACTCCGCCAGGCGGTCGAGGGGGAGTGTCACATCGAGCTTGTGCGGCACCCCTTCGGCGTTAATCGATTCGGTGTGGCGTTCGCGGTAGGCCCAGAGGCGCGCACGGTCGGGCGCATCCACCGCCAGCGCCGAGTCCACGATTCCCGGCTGAGCCGCCAGCACCTCGGCCAGCTCGGCGGTCTCATCGCGCTGGGCGGCGCATTCCACAAGCACGAAGCACCCCGGACGGGTAGCGAACGGCGCAGGGAGCCCGGTGTGCTTCACCACGAGGTCAACGCCCTCCAGGAAGAACGCCTCGGCCGCTTCGAGCGAAGGCATGGCCGACCGCACCGCAGCGACCACCTGGAGGCCCTCACGCAGGTCCGGGACCGCCAGCAGGGCGACCACCCGGCGGGTCTGAGCGGGCACGAGCTTGAGCCGCACGGCTGTGACCACGCCCAGCGTCCCTTCGGCGCCGCAGAGCAGCTGCCCAAGGTCGTAGCCGGTGTTGTCTTTGACCAGGCCGGGCAGCCGCCTGACCACGCTCCCGTCTGCCAGTACGGCTTCGAACCCGAGCAGCTGGCGGCGCATCCCGCCGTAGCGGATGACCCGGACGCCCCCCGCGTTCGTGGAGACCATGCCGCCGATAGTGGCGCTGTCGCGGGACGCGAGGTCGACGCCGAAGGCCCAGCCGGCCTCGCGCGCGGCCTGGTGCAGCGCGGCCAGCGTAACGCCTGCGCCGCAGGTCACTTCGCCGGCAATCGCATCAACCGGCCCGATGTTGTCGAGCCGCCGGAGCGAGAGGATGACCTCGCCGCCGCGTGGGACAGAGCCGCCCACCAGCCCGGTATTGCCCCCCTGCGGCACGATGGCCGCGCCGGCCTTTCCGCAAGCCCGCACGACCGCGCGCACCTGCTCCGTATCTGCAGGCCGCGCGACGAGGCGGGCTTCACCGTGGTAGCGCCGTGTCCAGTCGGTTTCATAGCCAGCGCGAAGGTCGGCTTCGGTCAGGACGTGCTCGTCCCCAACGATGCCCCTGAGAGTCTCCGCGAGCGCGTCTGGCATCCCCGGAGTCTAGCAATCCGCCGGGTTAGTCGTCGCCGTCCCTGGCGTCGCCACCGCTCGAACCCACGAGGGTCGTACGTGCCGGGATCTCTTTCGCAACGGCGCGCAGCGTCTCCACCACCTTGTTGTCGACGGCGTCGCGGGCCGCACGGATGGCGCTGAAGACCGCGCGCGCGTTCGAACGGCCATGGCCGATGATGACGATGCCGTCCACGCCGACGAGCTGGGCCCCGCCGTATTCGGCGTAGTCGAGCCGCCGCTTCACCTTCCGCAACTCGGACATCAGGATGAGTCCGGCGGCGCGGTTCCAGGGCGTGAGTTCCACCGCCTTGCGAATTTCGCCGAGCAGCAGTTCGGCCATGCCTTCGGCGGTCTTGAGCACGACGTTGCCAGTGAAGCCGTCCATCACCGCGACGTCACAGACCCCCTTCGTCAGGTCTTTGCCCTCGACGTTGCCGATGAAGTTGAGCCTGCTCGCACGGAGCGCCTGATTCACGTCGATCGTCAGCTGGTTGCCCTTCGTGTCCTCTTCGCCGATGGACAGGAGACCGACCTTCGGACTCTGCACCTTGAACATCCGCTCCATGTAGGCCGCGCCCATGAAACCGAACTGCAGCAGGTGGATAGGACGGCAGTCGGCGTTTGCGCCAACATCGAGGAGCATCGTGAGGTGGCCCTCGCCGGTCGGGAAGATGGTCGCGAGCGCGGGCCGCCCAATGCCCTTGATGCGGCCGAGCGTGAGCAGCGCAGCCGCCATCGTGGCGCCGGTGTTGCCCGCCGTAATGAACGCGTCGGCCTTGCCGTCCTTCACCATCCGCAGGCCCATGCTGATGGAGCTGTTCGGCTTGTTCTTGGCCGCCTCGGCCGGGTGCTCGTCCATAGCGATCACGTCGGGCGCGTCGATGATCTTGATGTTGCTGGCCTTGGCACCCTCGAGCTCGGCCTCGATGGCCGCCTTCTGCCCCACCAGCAGCAGCTCGACCCCGAGGCCTCCCGCCGCCATCAGCGCGCCAGCAACGACTTCGCCGGGCGCGTTGTCGCCGCCCATGGCATCGACCACGATTCGAGCTGTCATCCGTTCCTCCTGCGCGCGATCGCGATCATCCGCTCACTCTCGTTGGTCAGCGGGCCGAGGTCATAGTCACCGTAGATGTCCGAGAGCGCGAGCCCGGCCGCATCGAGCAGGTATTCCAGTTCGAACCGGTAGACGTAGCACAACTGGTGTTCGCTCACGCGCCGCCGGATGAGGCCGTCTTCCGTGCGCGTCTGGTAGCTGACGCGCAGGTAGCGGGTCTGCATCGCGAGGTCGTCCTCATGCAGGTGCAGGCAGTCGAAAGGCTCGCCGTCCGCGGTCTCGCCCGAAAACACGACCCGCTCGATACCGCTCGACTCGGGGTCGAGCGAGGCTGCCGGACCCGGCAGGTCAATCGCGACGATGCCGTTGAAAACCAGCGCATCGGCCAGCCGCGAGAGCACCTCGCGCTGCTCCTCGCCGTGTTCGCAGTAAAGGAACACGTCGAGCGGGAGCAGGATGAGCCCGTAATGCTCCGGTTCGAGCACGAGGTCCTGCACGCGGCCTTCGATGAACGTGACGTCGAGGGCGTCATCTTCGGCCTTCCGCCGCGCCTCGGCCAGCATCGCCGCCGAAGGGTCGATACCGGTAACGGAATACCCCTGGCGGGCGAGTTCGAGAGCGATGCGCCCGGTGCCGCAGCCCACTTCGAGCACCGGCCGGTCGGTGCGCCCGGCGAAGGACGCCCAGAGGCCGGTGTCCTCGCGGAACTCCCCATGGATAGCGTCGTAAAACGCCGCGTCGACAGCGTACGGATCGGTGGACATCCGCAGGATGCTAGGGCAGGGGCTGTGGAATGCGCTACCGCCGCCGATTACTG
>JBDHWA010000144.1:0-5815 GCA_039809945.1 Dehalococcoidia bacterium
GTCCACCAGATGTTCGGCGTCTACCGCGGGACCATCGTGCCGGACAGCGGCGAGGTCATCAGAGTGCGCGACCTCTTCGGCTGGATCGAGGAGCACGAGGCCCGCTGGTAGCCGCCAGGGTCATCCCTCCCGGCCGTGGAGGCCGCGCGGCGACCGTTCCTTTTCGAGAACGCGGAAGATGGTCCGGCGGGAGAGCCCGAAGGTGCGCGCCAGGTCATCGATGGTCGCGCCGTACCGCTTCGAGGCGGCGATGATGCTGGCATCGCGGCCCATGCGGAGCATCGCGCTTGCCCCGCCGCTTACTTCGTAGCGGCAGCGCGGCAGCGGGCAGTTCAGGCACGACGGGTAGAGGTCGCACCCCGAGTCGGTGTAGTCGATGTACTCGGGCAGCGCATCAACGCGGGCGGGCAGTTCGAGCACTTCATGCATGGCGGTTTCCTCCGATCACACGATGTGTGGAGGGGTATTAGAACATACGTTCTGATACGTCTCAAGACCCTCTTTGGTGAAGGTTCGAACTCGTCACGGGTTGGCGGCCCCGCTCCCGAGGGCGGCTGGCCAACGCCGCCTTGGCGGTGCAGCCCGCCTGTCCGAGCGTGGAGGCATGGCCAAAGACGAGGACTGCACATCGCCCCCGCCGGACGGGGAAGACCTGCGCCGTGCCGCCGAGGCGCTCGACGCCGCCGACCTCCACGGGCTCGCCTGGGCGTGGCTTGGGCATCTTTCGCGGAACTTGCGGACCGAGGATTCGACGCGGGCTGCGGCCTGGGCGCGCATCGCCGAACGGCTCGGCGCCGGCGCCCAGGACAGCGAAACGGCGCTGATGCAGATGGCGGTCTACGGCGGAGCGATCCACGGCGTGCCGCCGCGCACGGCCGAGCAATGGGAGTTCGCCGCCAGCGTGATGGACCCGCAAACCGTGGAAGAGATGCGCGCGTGGGCGGCGCCGGACCCCGGTGATCCGGGAGGCGCTGACCTCGCGGAGGACATCAGTTCAGGGCAATCGCCGTGACGTCCTTGAGCCACTGCTCCTGGGGGATGCTGGAGCTGAAGAGCGCGACGTGGCCACTGTCATCGACGACGAACACGGTGTTCGCGCCGATATCGGCGACCGGGAAGCGCACGGCCCCGAGGCGGAGGTTGTCCGCGCGTGTGCCCTGGATGGTGGCGACGGCGCCGGTCTTCGCGCCGGCCTGCTCCGCGAGGGCGGCGAGTGTCACGCCCTCGTACTCCTTGCCGCCAGCGGTCACCTTCGTCTTCGCGAGGGCGCTGAACTCGGTCCGCGTGGGCGCGTAGACCTTCCCGCCGAAGGCCACCTGGATGACGGGCAGCGTGTCCGGGATCGGCGGGGGGGTCGGCAGTTCCCTGTCCGGCACCTGTGGCTGCTCGCCCGAATTCAGGGTGGCGGTCGCCTCCACGGTCGCGGTCGGCTGGTCTGTCTCGTCGGGGCCATCGCCACAGGCTGAGGTTAGGACGAGCAGGGCCAGCGGCGTGGCGGCAAGGACGAATCGTCGCATGAAGTACTCCAGGGAAGGTAAGAAGGGGCGCTCTCCGAGGGTAGGCAGCGGCCCGGCTGGGGGCAACGAACGGGTTAACCGGGGGTTCAGGGCGTATGCGTCGCCGGGGGCGTCGAGGTTTCCGTTTCGCCCGGGGTGGCTGTGCCCGTCGAGCTCGGCTCTGCGGTGGCGCTGCCCGTAGGCGAAGCCGAAGCGGTCGGCTCAGGCGTGGCCGTCGTGGTGGCCGGAGGGCTTGCGGTCGCGCTTGGCTCGGCCGTGGCCGAAGGCGATGCACTCGGCGAAGCGGTTGGCGGCGTGGTTGGCGAAGCCGTGGGGCTGGCCGTTGCGGTCGCAGTTGCGGTCGGGATTTCCGTCGGGCCGCTGGCGCCAAGGGTGGCGACGGCGTCGAAGCCCGCGGCGGTCGCGTCGACCGTTTCCTGCGGGATGTCGGGCTGCTTTTCGCTGATAGCGACGACGACCGCCTTGCCCTGGCGGCCGATGCCTTCGAGGCGGGCGCGCTGTATCTGGTCGAGGTCGCGCTGTCCGGCTATCTGCTGGAGGTCGGCGAGGTCACGCTGCGCGCGTTCGAGCTGCTCGGGCGAGACATCGCCGCGTGAGCTGAGCTTCTGCAGTTCGACCACGCGGTTCTCGACCTGGTGAAGCTGGACATCGACCCGGCCGTCACCGCGCGAGAGGGTGTATTCGAGGCGTTCGTTCGCCAGCTTGAAGGTGTAGTTCCAATCGCCGGGGACGGCGTTGCCGGCGGTGATGAATCCGAGGGCGAGCACGCCGACCGCCGCAGCCATCCCGGCAACAGAGAGGCTGGCGGCGGCCGTTCGCACCGGCGAGTAGACCGGCGCGGGCATGACCACCGGCTGGGCCGGCTTCGGGTTGCGGGCGGCATTGAGGAACTGCGACTTGAGCGAGGCTTCGAAGTAGTAGCTCGGCGGCTCGGATGCGACCGCCTCGGCGATCCCCGTGGTCACTTCGAGCAGAGGTTCGAGCCAGTCCGCATCATCGGGGAAAAGCCCGAGGACGAAGTCGAGGTCCAGTCCGTCATCGAGCAGGGCCTGGGCTTCGGCGAGGAGTTCGGCCTGGGGAGTGGCTTTGCGTTCGAACAAATGGCGGATCACTGCGGACGCACCATCCCCTGGAGTTTTGCGATGGCTTTGTGTTGGAGGACTTTCACATTGTTCTCGGTCTTGCCCAGGGCCTGGGCCGTCTCAGCGACGGAGAGACCGGCGCTGAAGCGGAGGGTGATCACCTGGCGTTGCGCTTCGGGCAGGAGGGCCGTGGCTTCACGGACTTCCTGGATGGCGAAGGCGGTGACGATTTCGTCCACGTGATCGGGCGATGGGTCCTGGATCGATTCCGTGAGCTGGGCTGCACCTGAACGGACTTTCTGGCGCCGCACGTGCGAGACAACCTCGTTCCGTGCGATGCGAAAGACCCAGGCTGCGAAGGGGAGTCCTCGCCAGGTGAAGGAGCGCAGGTTTTCGATGATCCGGAGGAAGATCTCCGTGGTGACATCTTCTGCGTCTTCCGCTGTGGCAAGGCGGGTTGAGACGTAGCGGTAGACGCGTGGGAAGTAGTGATCGTAGAGCGCGCCAAGCGCTGCCTGATCCCCTCCCTGCGCCGCATCGACGATGGCTTTTTCGTCGAACTCCGGCGCCAGCTCTTCTACCGTAGTATTGCCCAAACCAGCCCCCTGGGCCGTACCGGAATCTACGAGGCCGAGGTCCTCCTTTCCACCATAGGCACGGTTGCGCCTTGTGTACTAGAGATAACGGGCTGGCCGGAGAAAGGTTAATGGCGGATGGTCATACCCCCAGCAATTCCCCGGTGACACCCAACCGATGACCGTCGCCCGGGCATTTTCGCATGGCTGGCAAGTGGCCTTTTCGCGCCGCTGGCTCCAGGTGTTCGCCGCCGCCATGTTCATCAACACCAGCTACGGCACGCTCAGCTACGCCTTCTCTGTCCTCGTCACCGAATCCGGCCCGGGTGGCACATTCGGCCCGAGGACCGTCTCTTTCGCCTTTGGCGCGGCCCTCCTGATCTCCGGCGCGATGGGCATTTTCGCCGGCGCTATCGCCGACCTCATCGGCACGCGGCGGCTGATGGCGGCAGGCTCAGCGGTGGGCGCGGCCGGCCTCGCGCTGCTGGCAGCCACGCAGACCGGCTGGCAGTTCTTCCTCGTCATGTCTCTGCTCTGTGGCCCGGCGATGGCCGCCACCTTTTACGAGCCGGTCTACGTCCTGATGAACCGCTGGTTCGCAGCCTCCGAACGGCCGCGGGCGTACGGGGTGCTCACGCTGCTGGGCGGCTTCTCTATCACTATTTACACGCCGCTCACCCGCTGGCTCGTCTCGTCGCTCGGCTGGCGCGAAGCGGTGATCGTGCTCGGGGTCATCCTCCTGGCGGTTGGCCTGGTGGTCACGGCACTCCTGCGCGAACCGTTCGAACGCCCGGCCGAAGGAGACCGCCTCACGCCGTCGCGGTTCCTGCGCGAGGCGCGCTCCGGGCTGCACCACGCGGATCGGCGGTTCTGGTGGTTCACGCTGGCCTTCGTCGTGGCCACGGTGGCGATCAGCGGGTTCTCGTTCCACATGATCGCCCAGCTCGAATCGCGCGGCTTCGCCGAGGCGCCAGTAGCGAACGCCATCGCCCTCACCGGCATCATCAGCCTGCCTGCGCGCCTGCTCCTGCCGATGGCCTCGGGCCGCGTGCCGAGCGTCATCCTCCTCGCGGTCTGCATGGTCCTCCTCGGGACGGCCGCCGCGCTCGCCAGCATCTCCGGCAGCTGGTGGCAGGTCTGGCTCTACATCGCTGTCTATGGCGCGGTCTTCGGGGCGGTCTACCCGTTGCGCGCGCTCGTCACCTCCGAACAATTCGCGGGGCCGTACTTCGGCCGGATCATCGGGCTGCAGGCGCTCTTCGTCGCCGCGGCGCGCGCGCTTGGTCCCGTGGCCGTGAGCGCCGTGGGGGCCAGCGCCGCCGCCTACGAAACAGCCTTCCGCCTCTGCGCGGTCGCCCTCATCGTGGCCGCGGCCGCCACCTGGTGGTCGATGCGGGGTGTTCGAACGCCCCACCCGTAAACCCGGGCTTTCGGGGCCACCTTTCGCGCCAGCGCGCAAAGCCCGACACTTGCAGGCAGATGGCAAGCCCCGAAATCCTCTTCGCGCTTGGAATGCCCGTTGCAATGGCGGTCAGCGGCGTCGCCGCATGGCGGCTTTCGAAGAAGGAAAGCCAGAAGCCCGAGACCCCCCAGTGGCGCGACGACTCGCTCGACGAGTGGCGCCGCGAACGGGACGCCCAGGCCGAGCGGGACCGTGCGCTGCGCCCCACCGAGTCGCACATCAAGACCGGCCAGGAAGAGCAGCAGGAGATCACGAACAAGCACCAGCGCATCGGCGGCTGAGGCAGCGCGAGTCGTATTCGCCGCGCCCGCTTGGGGCTGCCCGCGTGATCCCGTACCCTAGCGCACGGAACATCCGAACCACGTTCGGAGTTACGCCACCCACCCCAGGAAGGTTCACCGTGCCCATCGATCCCGCAAAAGCGCTCGGCGCGAAAATCTCCGGCGGCGCAGCCAGCTGGAACCGCGACAAGGTCATCCTCTACCACCTCGGCGTCGGCGCCGGCGTCCCCCAGACTGACGCGAACGAGCTCGCCTACACCTATGAGAAGGACCTCAAGGTCCTGCCGAGCTTCGGCGTCATCCCGGCCTTCGCCTCCATGGGCGGCCTCGGCGCCGTGCCCGGCATGTCGTTCAACCCGATGATGCTGCTCCACGGCGAGCAGGACCTCGAAATCCGCAAGGCCATCCCGGTCGAGGCGGAAGTCGAGACCGAGGGCCAGGTCGCTGGCATCTACGACAAGGGCAAGGCCGCCCTCGTCGTCGTCGAAACCGAGACCAGGATCACGGGCGAAAGCGACCCGCTGTTCGTCAACCGCTTCTCCCTCTTCCTCCGCGGCGAAGGCGGCTTCGGCGGCGAGAGCGGCCCGGCGGCCGGCAACGCCGCGCCCGATCGCGCCCCGGACAACGTGGTCGAATCGCCGACCATCCCCCAGCAGGCGCTGCTCTACCGCCTCAGCGGTGACAAGAACCCGCTCCATGCCGACCCGGCGTTTGCGAAGATGGGCGGCTTCGACCTCCCGATCCTTCACGGCCTCTGCTCGTTCGGCATCGTCTGCAAGGCGGTGGTCGATAAGGCGCTCGGCGGCGACACGGCGCAGGTGGCCCGCTACCAGGCGCGCTTCGCCGGGGTGTTCTTCCCGGGCGAGACGATGGTGACCTCCTACTGGCGGGACGGGAA
>JBDHWA010000145.1:0-5797 GCA_039809945.1 Dehalococcoidia bacterium
TTGTTTGCCACGGCAGTGGTGTCAGCGTGGTTATCGCGTTGCAGGGAGGGGAATAAGGGTGACGCTTGGGAGAGTTCGCGGAACAGTCCGGTGGACGGGTGGACGTGCAGAGGCTGGCAGGTGAACAGCGGGTGACCGTCGCAGGGTGACGCGGGCGACCGGCTAACCTCCGAACAGCGTCCTCGGGTTCGTGACCGTCATCTGCGCGATCGCCGCGTCGCTCACGCCACGCTCTTTCAACAGCGGGATGAAATCGAGCGGGATGTGGGTGAGCCGCCAGGTGGGCACGGCCGTGTCAATGAGGCCCTCCGGCGCCCAGTGGAAGTTGCTGCAGGAGTCGTGCGAGAGCGTGATCCGGCTGGCGTAGCCCTTCTCCACGAGCGCAGCGACCATGTCCGCACGCTGTTCGCTCGTGCGCGGGCGCGGCAGGCCGATGCGGTCCATGCCGCAGTAGCTGCCGCCGTCGATGATGGCTTCGAGGTACGAGATGTCGTCCGAGTCATCGGAGTGGCCGATGACCGTGCGGGAAAGGTCCATCCCCTCTTCTTTGAAAACGCGCTGCTGGTCGAGGCCGGTGCGGTTTGCCGGGAAGGTATGCGTGCAGATGGGGACGCCTGTCTCTTTCGCCGCGCGGGCAGAGGCACGCAGGACACGCTCGTTCATCTCGTGCATGACCGGTTCGGTGGCGCACTTGATGACGCCCGCACGGATGCCCGTCGTCGAAACGCCCTGGGTGATGTCGCGAACAAATAGCTCCGTCATCTCCCTGTCTTCGCGCATGCGGAAGTGGAAGGGCGTCTCGGTGTAGTAGACGCCGGTCGCGGCGATGATGTTCACGCCAGAGCGGCGGCTGGCCTCAGCGATGAGCGTGACGTCGCGGCCGAGGTCGATTGGGGTCAGGTCAACGATGGACTGGACGCCCGCTTCTTTCGCAGCTTTCAGACGGCTAACCGCTCGCTCCAGCTCGTGTTCGCGGTCGAACATCTCGGGATACTGCTGGTACATCGGCCCCCAGCCGACGCGCACGTGTTCATGCGTGAGGGTAAAGCCGAGTTCACCGGTGTCGATCGGGCCGGTGGATGACTGGATGGTTGCCATGGTCGCCTCCGCGGAGCGTGTTGGCGGACGATACGCCGTTCGAGCGGATAACCCCAGTTAAAGGTGGCTGACCATCCACTCTTCGGCGAGCTTGATCACATCGGAGCCGATTTCGAAGTGGGTTCCCGGACACCAGCGCAGGTCTTTCTCGCCGGTAAGCGCGGCGTACAGGGACTCGGTCTTTTCGCGCGGGATGAGTTGGTCTTCGAGCTTGCCGACGACACGCACGGCAGCGTTGATGCGTGCGATGTCCGAATCCTCGCCGGATGCACTGCCGGCGAGGCCACCTTCGCCTACGAGGCAGAACGCCGCCGCCTTGAAGCGACCGTCACGCGCCACCGCCGGGATGCCGAGCATGCTGCCCATGGAGTAGCCGACAAACCCGAGGCGAGCCATGTCGATCGGGAACTTCGCGGGGAGCAGATCGAGCATCGTGCTCACTTCGGCGGCGAACTGGGCGCGGATTTCGGGATAGCGGTCCGGGTTTCGAAAGAGCGACATGGGGTCGGCAGAGGCGCGCTCGCCGTGCAGCGGGGCGTCGAGGCCGCCACAGACCCAGCCGCGCCGCGCCCACGCACGGGCGATATCGGCCACGAAGTAGTCCTCTTTGCTCCCCATCCCAGGATGCTGGATGAGGACGAAGGGCATCGGTTCCTCGTGGCTCACCGGGAGGTACAGCAGGCCGGGGACGTGCTCGGCGCCCTGGTGGAACCAGAACTGGACTTCACGCAGTTCGCCCATCTGGTTTTCGTGGATCTGCAGCGCCCCAGCCATCGGGGCTGAACTTTACAGGCGCTTCGTGGCGGTGTCGCTACCCTTGACACTTAGGCGTCATCGACAAACGATGCTCGCAAGCGACTCGAAACGCACGCCTAGTCCGCGCTGGCGCGGAACGGGGGAACCAGTTCTCGGGGCGAGTCCGCAAGGGCATCCTTCCCAGGAAGGATTGCGACGGCGGAACGGCCATCTCCGGTCGTAGCCCGGCAGCTAACCTCGGAGGCGTTGGAAGAACCTCGAATAGAGGGACCTCTTCAGGTATGGCTATTCTGGCTCGCCGATCCCCGTCGACAGCCCTCGCCGCTCCATCTACCCCGGTTGCGCTTCCCGTCTACGCATCAACGCATCTGCGCGAGCGTCTCTGGAACATGCTGCCGCTGGCGCTCTCGGTGCTCCTCGCGAGTTTCGTCTTCTGGGGGCCGTATTACGCCCCGTGGCCGTTCGCCATCCTCAGTGTCGCGTTCTTCAGCTACTGGCTGGTGCGCTCGTACTCGGTGGCCATCAGCTGCTGGGTTGGCCTGCGCCGCATGGGCCGGTGGGAGAAGACCAACTGGCTGGCGAAGTACTGCGCCTGGCTGCCTGCCCACCCGGAGGCGGAAGAGTGGGACTGGCCGCGGCACATGGTCATCATCCCGAACTATAAGGAAAGCGAAGAAGGCCTCGCGCGGACGCTGGATTCGCTTGCCGCGCAGGCCAACGCCCGCCAGCTGGTCATCGTGATGGCCATGGAAGCCCGCGAAGCCGACGCCCACATCAAGGCTGAGCGCCTCGTTGCCCGCTTCCGGGACCGCTTCCACCACATGTTCGCCACGTTCCACCCGGCGGGCCTGCCGGGCGAGACGCCGGGCAAGGGTTCGAACGAGGCCTGGGGCGCGCGCGAAGCGTACATCCACCTCATCGAAGAGCGCAGGGATGACATCCGCCGCTACACCGTCACGAGCTGCGACGCCGACGCGGTCTTCCATCCGCGCCACTTCGAGGCGCTGAATTACCTGTTCCTCACCGCGAACGACCGCTACCGGACGTTCTGGCAGCCCACCATCTTTAACAGCAACAACATCTGGGACATCCCGGCGCCGCTGCGCATCCCTGATGGCCTGTCCGGCATCAACCGGCTCTCGAACCTCATCCTCCCCGGGAGCGTCAAGTTCCCAACATCCTGCTACTCGCTCAGCTGGCAGATGTTGAACGAGGTGGACTACTGGGACGAAGAGGTCATCCCAGAAGACTGGCACCTCTACCTGAAGTGCTCCTACACGCTCGGCGACCGCGTGAACGTGGAGGCCATCTACCTGCCGCTCGGCAACGACTGCGTGCTGACCGACGGGTACTTCAAGACCCTCCGCGCGCACTACGCCCAGAGCCTTCGCCACGCCTGGGGCGCCAGCGACATCCCGTACGCCTGGCGGGGGTCCCGCAACCCGAAGTCTCCGCTGTCCCGCCAGCGAAAGTGGCTGCTCGCAGGGGCGGTGACCAAGGTTCATGCGCTCTGGGTGGCGCAGTGGTACCTCGTAACGCTGGGCGTGCTGCTGCCTTCGAAGATGGCCGGCAGCTGGGGCGCTCCGCTCCCAGACTGGTGGACGAAGCGGTATCCCGTGCCCGGAACCGGCTGGCATCCGGAGAAGATCATCGAGCCGAGCCACTGGTTCACGTTCGACAAGAACGGCCTGCTCGAATTCACGATGTGGCTGAACGTGCCCGGCATCCTCGTTGCCGTCTGCATCGTTCCGCTGTTCATCATGGCCGCGGTGGAGTACAAGCAGCGCGGACCGCGACCATCACACGTTTCACTGCCGAGGGCCATCGCCAGCTTCGCCGTCTGGCCGCTGATGGCGGTCATCACCTTCTTCTTCGCCTCGCTGCCGGCGCTGCACGCGCAGTGGAAGCTGGCCCGCGGCAATGGCCTCGTGTATCGCGTGGCGGAAAAGGGCTCCCGCAAGACCCTCAACCCGGCCACCCTCGCGGCTTCAGCCGAGACAGATGCCGTCGGTGTAGTGGCGGGCGGCCAGTAGGCCTGCCCAGGTTCGAACCCAACTCAAGGCCGGGGAAACCCGGCCTTTCCTGTTGCACGCAGCGCGGGCGGCCCGTTCCCCTACCCATACCCCACGCCGCACGCGGTGAGTCTAGAATCGAGGCAGAACCGCGCCCGGAGGAGCCACGCCCATGCCTGACTTCATCGCCAACCGCCTCGATGGCCACGTCGCCGTTGTCACCCTGAGCCGGCCCGAGGTCATGAACGCCCTCAACCGTCAGATGTACGTCGAACTCGAACAGGCATTTCGCGCAGCGAACAACGACCCAGAAGTGCGCTGCGTGGTCCTCACAGGCGAAGGACGCGCATTCTGCTCCGGCGACGACGTGCGCCAGATCATGCTCGGCGACCAGCGGGATGAGACCGTTTCTCGCCTTCGCGATGCACGCCCGAAGCCAACCCCGGCGGCCATGGCCGTGCTCGACTGCGATAAGCCGGTCATTGCCGCGATCAATGGCGCCGCAGTCGGCTGGGGGATGGACCTCGCGCTGCTGGCGGACATCCGCATCGCCTCGGAAGCTGCCAAGTTCGGTGAGCTGTTCATCAAGCGCGGGCTCGTTGCTGACGTCGGCGGGCTCTGGCGCCTGCCGCGAGTGGTGGGCCCTTCGAAGGCGGCCGAACTGCTCTTCACCGGTGACATCATCACCGCGCACGAGGCCGAGCGGATCGGCCTGGTGTCGCAGGTGGTGCCTGCTGCCCAGTTGATGGAGTCCGCGATGACGATGGCCCGGAAGATCGCGGCAAACCCGCCGATCGCCCTTCGCTACATGAAGGAAGGACTGCGCCGGTCGGTGCACGGGTCAGTCCCCGAGATGGGCGAGTACATCGGCAATTCGCTCGCCTACCTGTTCACCACCGAAGACCACAAGGAAGGCGCGCTGAGCTTCGTGGAACGGCGCGAACCAGTGTTCAAGGGGCGCTGACGCCTCAGGCGGTAACCTCGTTCACGAGCGGTTCACCGCGGGCGATGCGCGCCAGGTTCGGAAGGAAGTACTCCTCGGTGACCCGTGCGCCGTTACCGGTCGAAGTGCTCGAATTGTGCGGCGAAATGATGACGTTGGGCATATCCCAGAGCGGCGATTCAGCTTCGAGCGGCTCTTTCCAGAAGACATCGAGGTAAGCGCCGCCAAGGTGGCCGGAGCGCAGCGCCTCGATGAGCGCTGGCTCGTCGATAACTTCGCCACGAGCGACGTTGAGGATGGCAGCGCCACGCGGGAGGGCGGCCAGTACTTCCGCGCTGACCAGGCCACGCGTCTCTTCGGTCAACGGACAGGCGAGCACGAGCCAGTCGGTCTCGCGGGCGGCATCCAGCAGTTGTGAGGGCGGAAGCACGCGGCTGACCGGGTCACCGGGACGGTGGGGGCTGCGGCGCATCCCGGTCACGTCGAGGCCAATGGCGGAGGCGATGCGGGCGACCTCACTGCCGATTGCGCCGAGGCCGACCACAGTCATGCGCTGCCCAACAAGGTCCGGGGGCATCTGCGGGCCGCGAATCGGCTCCCACGCGCGCCGGCGCTGCGCTTCGCCCCAGGGGAGGAACCCGCGCGCGAGCATCAGCATCCCGCCGATGACCGACTGGGCGATCGGCAGCGCTGTTGAGCCAGACGACGTGGAAAGGCGGATACCGCGCTGGAGCAGTTCCTGGAAGACGAAGTTGTCGACGCCTGCGCTCATCACGTGGACCCACTTCAGGTTCGGCGCGGCGCGGACCGAACGAAAGAACATGCGGGACGAGGCCGGGTAGACGTCGTGGGAGAAAAACGCGTAGTCGAGACTGGCGAGCGTGGCCTCATCGAAGGGCTGTTCGTTATCGCCGGGGAGGATGCAGAGTTCGATGCCCGGGTGGGCGGCCTTCATCTGCTGGTGGTAGCCGTCGAAGACGGCGCGGGA
>JBDHWA010000146.1:0-5787 GCA_039809945.1 Dehalococcoidia bacterium
CCGCGTCAGCCCACCTTCTTCACTGCCCGTATTTCACGTAGTGAACCGCTGCCGCAAGTCCCTCGTCGTCCCACAGAACTCGCGCACTTCCGCCCTTCGCCCACAGCGAGCCATCCGCCCCTGTCCAGCCATTTGCACGGAACACCCTGGTCACACGGGCTTTTAGCGCCGTGAGTACAAGTTTCGGCTGCTCTTCGGAAGTCACGACGATATGCACGTGGTTCGTGCGTACATTCAGCGCGACGACTGTCCATCCGTGAAACGCGCAGCATTCTCGGATGACCTCGTCGGCGCGGAGCCGGTCATGGCCGGAGAGCAGAACCGCACTCCGGCGCATCTGCCCCTTTGCGGCTTCCTCCAGTCTGATGTCCGAAGCGTGAACCGGTTCCCCGAAGCCATTTCGATGCCTGCTTATCCAGCCGCGCTCGTCACCGGGGAGCCAGGTGCCGTAGGTCCGCCAGGTGAGGAACAGCGCCTTCGGGGTGGGAGCCGGCGGCATGGGAGAAGTGTAATTTGTGCGGGCTGCCGCCGGCTGTCTCGCTTGGCCATGATCCGCCTCCCTTCCGGTCGCGGTTCCCTTGTGTGTGGGCGTGAGGAGCCGAATGGTTGGCGCGGGAGGCGCTGGGAGTTGTGTGGGTTGGCAGGCTGCCGCTGGCTGTCTCGCTTCGCCACGATCCGCTCCCTGCCGGTCGCGGTTCTATTCTTCGGGGGTGCCGGTGCGGCGGTGGTAGGCGCCGTTGAAGACGGCGTAGGCCCCGCAGCGGGTGCAGTCCACGTTGTTGCCGTAGCAGCAGAAGGTGCGCTCGAAGTTGCCGCCCTCGCCCATGTAGAGCGGGAGCATCCCGGTGCGCAGGCCACAGTGTTCGCCGTGCTCACCCGTCACTTCCAGGCAGCGGTCTGACTTCATCAGTTCGAGCGCGCCGATGTTGGTCTTCACGCGATGCGGGTACTTCCGCTTGATGGCGATGACGCGGTCGATGACGGCGTCACGCTCGCGCAGGTCATCCCAGGCGAGTCCGCTGGTGTCGTCCACGTACGGGACATAGAAGGTGAACGCGATGCCGCTGACCGGCCAGTCCTTCACCTCTTCCACGAACTCCTCGATGCCGTCGGCGTTCTGGCGGGTGAGAGTCATCTGCAGCATAACCGTCGTCCCATCTTCCGGGTCACGTTCGAAGACGGACTTCTTCACACGGTCGAAGACGCCCTCACCGCGGATGGGGTCGTTCAGGTGCTTCGGACCATCGAGGGAGACGGTGACCAGGTGGCCGGGGACCGACGGGATGCCGTAGGTGCCGTTCGTGACGATGGATGAACTCTCGAACAGCGGCATCGCCCGCATCACGAGGTCCTTCCGGATCATCGGTTCGCCGCCCATGAAGAGCATCGAGCGGATGTGGTGCTTGTCCCGCAGCCGTTCGAGCTGGGCGAGCATCGTTGCGTCGTCCATCTTGTCCTTCGGCCGGTTCGGGTTGTCCGCCCGGAAGACGAAGCAGTGGGTGCACGAGAGGTTGCAGACATTCGTCACATTGACGAGCGCCGCGTGGAACTCGCGGTCGCCGAAATCGGTGGGTTCGCGGATGTCGTCGACGCTGATGAAGCTGGCCACGGGACGCCTCCAGCCGGTTCTCGCGCGCACCATACCACCGATGGCAAGCGCCGTTGTGGGGCGCCTGCCATCGGGGTTGCGGGTTCGAACTCAGGCCGGCTGGACTGGCGGCGGGGGGCTGGCTGGCGCGTGCTTCCGGTGGCGAAGGACCAGGGTCAGCGCGATGGCCATCGGGACCACGAGCCAGGCCATGGCAACCCCGAAGACGATGGCCACGGCGACCGCGTAGCGCGCGGTTTCAAGTGACCGTTCGAGGCTGCCGGAGAACACGCCCTTGAGCGTCCAGTCAGAGCCGTTCGGTTCCTTCACCTGGGCGACCACCGGTGCGATGGTGACGTTCACGGTGGCGAAGTCGACGCGCTGATCGAGCACCTTGAGGCGGCCCTGGATCTGTTCGATCTGGTTGCGCACGCTGGTCAGGCGGTCCTGGACGGTGATGATCTCCTGGATGCTCTTCGCCTGCTTGAGCAGTTCGAGGTACTGCTGCTCAGTGCGTTCGAGGTTGCGTTGCGTGCTCTGCAGATCGATGTACTGCTCGGTCACTTCGTTCGAGGTGACACCTTCGCTGGCCACGGTGACACCGTCGAGCGAGCGAAGGGCAGCGAGCGCCTGGTCGTAGTTCTGCGATGGGATACGCAGCGTCAGCGAAGCGGAGCGCCGCGTGTTGTCCTTGTCATCGTTGGTGAACGAGGCCTTTTCGACGTAACCGCCGTTGCCGATGGCCACAGACGAGGCGGCGTTGAAGGCGCGGCCAACATCGGTGGCGTTCAGGGCCATTGTGGCCGTGAAGATGACCTTCCGGCCGGCGTCGATCGAAGGCAGCGTGGTGTCGGTTTCGCCGCCGGGGGCCGATGCCGAAGCGCCGCCCGCCGTCGTCGCGCCGGACTTCACGATGCTCTGCGGCGCCTCTGCGGCGTCGCGATCCGCGGTGTAGGCGCGATTTCCACCGCTGTCATCGTCGTCACCGGCGAGATCGCCACCTCCACATGCCCCGAACAGCAGCGCTGACGCGAGCAGGCCCATTGCCATCCAGTTGCGTTTCATATCACCCCTCCTGCAGGACGCTCCTTTTGCGTCCTTGCGTGAGAAACGCCGGCGACGCTCCGCGGGTTCCATCAGGAAGGTAAAGAAGCTGGTAAACCGCCGTCAGAGCGCTGCGTGGCGTCGCAGGCCCTCGCTGCCAACACGGCCGAGGACCTCGGAGGCGGTCACGCCCAGCACAGGCAGCGCCCCAGGCAACACTTCGGCGAGAGGGGCGAGCACGAAGGACCGTTCGAGGATGGAGACATGCGGGATCGTGAGGTCAGGCGTCTCCACTCGCGCGTCCCCGTAGAAGAGGATGTCGAGGTCGATGGGGCGCGGGCCCCAGCGCCGCTCAGGCCGGCGACCGAGCTCGTATTCGACGCCTTTCAGCACGCGAAGCAGGTCCGCCGGAGCGTGCCGGGCCTCCGCGGCGACCACCGCGTTCAGGAAGGGCGGCTGGTCCGCGGGCACGGGCGCCGTCTCCCAGATGGAGGACTTCCGGGTGACCGTGACTCCGTTCTCGGCAAGCGCTGCGATTGCCGCCCGAAGGTTTGCCTCGCGATCGCCGAGGTTCGAACCCAGGGCGATGACCGCCTCAACGGCGCGGAAGTCTCCGCGGCCGGCGAACGCATCGGCGGTGCGGACGACGCGAGCCATCGTGGCCACATCGTGCACGCGGACAATGTCGGCGCCGGCGGCGACGGAGAAGGCGACGGCCGCCGCCGTGCCTTCGAGGCGCTGGTCGACCGGCGCGCCACCGAGGATGTGTCCAATGGTTGACTTACGCGACACGCCGGCGAGCAGCGGGTAGGGGAAACCGCCAGCCCAGAAGTCGCCGAGGCGGCGAATCATCTCCAGGTTCTCCTCGGGCGTCCACCCGAAGCCGAAGCCGGGGTCGAGGATGATCCGGTCCTCGGCGATGCCGTGGGCACGAGCGATGCGCAGGGTTTCGCGGAACCCTGCCCCGATGCCGGAGACCACGTCGTTCACCGGGGGGCGGCCGCGCTGGTTGTGCATGGCGATCAGCACAGCGCCCGTCTCCGCGACAACGCTGGCCATCGCCGGGTCGTGGCGCAGCCCCCAGATGTCGTTTATGGCGTCGGCCCCGGCCACCATCGCCCGCCGGGCGACGCTTGCGTGATAGGTGTCGATCGAGAGCGGGAGGCCGGTCGCCGCACGGACGGCTTCGAGGACCGGGAGCACCCGGCGCGCCTCCTCAGCGGGGTCGAGTTCGTCAGCCCCGGGCCGCGAGGATTCGCCGCCGATGTCGAGCCAGTCGGCGCCGTCGGCTTCCATGCGCCGGGCCTGGGCCACCGCCGCCGCGACATCACCATCCAGGCCGTCGCCGCTGAAGGAGTCGGGCGTCGTGTTGATGATGCCCATGAGGTAGGTTCGAACGCCCCAGGCGAAGCGGTGGCCGCGAATCTCGAGTCCGGGCGAACGGTAACGGCGCGGCTGCTGCGTGAGCGCGGTGGTCAGACGTGCGGGAGAGCCGGGATTGGTCACGCGCGGCTAGGGGACGATTTCGAAGGCGCGCTCGACCTTCTCCGTGCCGTCGATATGCCACACCCGCACGTCCGGGTGCTCCCGGTCGCTCACGCCGATGACGAAGTGCACGAACGGGGGCCCGAACAGCGGCCCCATCATGCGGATATCGGTTGGGCTGGGGACTGCCGGGCTGCCGGTGTGCGAATGGTAGAAGCCTGCCAGTTCGAGCCCGGCGTCGTCGATAGCGCGAAGGTGGTTCCGGGTTTCGAGGGGGTCGATGTTGAAGCGGTAGGGGCTGGCTTCCTTGTTGGTCGCGCGGTGCACCTCTTCGACCACGCCATCCTTCATGGCGAGCAGGCCACAGCACTCGATAGGCGCATCTTCGAGCGCGTGGGCAACCATCGCATCGATGTGTGCTTGCTTCAGGCGGATGGCAACGGTGGCGGCTTCAGCAGTCATTCTTCACCCATTGTAGGCGGTGGTTCGGCCCAAAACGAAAGCCCCCGGCATGGCCAGGGGCTTCGCTTCGCGTTGCGAGACGCTCGTTAGCTGCAGCTCTCGCTGTTGCTGTCGAGCAGGGTGATGGTCTGGCTCGGGCTGCCGAGCCGCATGATCAGGACGACGCCCGAGAAACCGGGGATAGACGAGATGCCGCCCGCCGACGGGTCATTGACGTAGGCCGGCGTGCGGGTGGAGTTGAAGTAGTGGAGCCACTGCTGGTTCGGGCCATCCCAGATGTAGATGGCCTCCCAGTCGCCCGAGGGCAGGCACTTGGTGAAGCTGTCCGGGCTGACACTGTTCGGGCGGATGGCGCCGACGTAGTGGATATTGCAACCGGAGCCGCCGCCATTGCAGACGCCTCCGACCTGGTTGGTGTGTTTCGCAACGGCAACGCCAAGCGTCGCGCCGAGCAGCGTGGCAACAGCTGCGCCGGCGGCAACCACCGCGAGTGCCTTTCGATGAATCCAGCTCATTCTTCCTCCCGCGCAGATCGTGCGGATCAGGTACTTACCGTAGCAATCACGCAATGTACACGCACCACAAGAAACGCCGCCAGTGGCGGAGTGGTTGCCATCGCGCTGTAAAACGTTCGTAAAAACGGGCAGGCGATCGTCAAGCCGGTTGACCCTCTAAACTCAGATCACAATGCCAACAAACGTCTTCCTCGTCCGCCACGCCGAAACCTACGGGAACATCGAGGGCCTGTTCTGCGGCCACTCCGAAACCGATCTGACCGCCAAAGGCGAAGCCCAGGCCCGCGCGCTCGGCCTCCGGCTGAAGGGACAGCACTTCGACGCCGCCTACTCTTCGGACCTGTCGCGAGCGAGACGCACCGCCGAGTTCGCGCTCGAACACCACGGCGAACCCCTCGTGCCCGTGCTCGACCCCGGCTTCCGGGAGATGCACTACGGCGAGTGGGAAGCGAAGCCGGGCAGCGAAATCGGCAGGGCGCACCCGGAGTTGATGCGGGAGTTCTTCCGCTGCAAGGCCCCGGCGCCGGGCGGCGAATCCATCGCCGAGGTGCGCCAGCGCACCGCGGACACACTCCGGCGGACCGTCTCGGCACACCCGGACGGGACCATCCTCGTCGTCTCGCACGGGAACGCCATCATGGCGATGCTCGCCGAACTCCTTGGCGTCCCGTACGAGAGCACCTGGTCGTTCGC
>JBDHWA010000147.1:0-5767 GCA_039809945.1 Dehalococcoidia bacterium
TCGGGGACGTCCGCGAACGACTTCTCGTAGGTGGCGTTCTGTTCTTCGCGCCAGACGATGCCGTCCTTCACGTAGGCATCGAGCGAACACGCGGAAATGCAGTTCACCCGCGTGTGCGTCACCTTGACGACGCGGTCCCAGGTCCACTGGTCGCGGTACACCTCCTCCCACGAGCGGTACTCGTAGGGGCGGGAGAGCAGTTCTTCGAGGTGGACTGCCGCGTCGAGCGGCTTGAGCCGCTTCAACGGAGCGCGAGCGGGCGCGATGGTGGCCATTCTGTCCCCAATCCAGTTTCCAGGGAGGCGCGGGACGGTTAGTCCTTCGCGGGCTTCTCCGCGGCCTTGTTCGCCGCTGCTCCACCGCGGGCAGCAACCTTGCGAGGCTTCCGTGCCGGTGGGGCGGCCTCTTCAGCGCCCTTCAGCTTTTCGAGATCCACGTTGATGGAAGGTGCGAACATACCCTGCCTCCGGACGGCCCGCTGCTCGTGTCCCTGCGGCCGTCGCTGGCCAACGTAGCCCTCTCGCTCGCGCCCCGTTCATGATCACGGTCATATCGAGTTGACCGCCCTGCAGCCTAGCGTCCGCCCTATACGACGAAGGGGGCACTGCAGAGTGATCACCGATATCGAAGTTGGGCTGTCCGATACCGAGCGAGCCATCAGGGATCGCGCCCACCAGTTCGCGAAAGACGTCATGCGGCCGATCGGCGCGCAGCTCGACCAACTCCAGGACCCCCAGGACGTCATCGCCTCCGGTTCGCTGCTCTGGGACGTGTTCAAGAAGTACCGCGAAGCCGGCCTCTCCGACATGGAGTCCGTGACGGCCGAGATGTCGCCGTTCGAACGGGCCCGGCTCCGCGCCATCGTCAGCGAGGAGATGGGCTGGGGCGACTCCGGGTTGGCCATCAGCCTGAGCGTCTCGAACTTCCACAAGACGTTCGCGATGATGTCCGGCCGCCAGGCCCTGGTCGATCGTTATGTCCGTTCCGGCAAGGACGAAATCGGCTGCTGGGCGGTCACCGAGCCGGACCACGGGAGCGACTCGCTCACCGTCACCGAACCGCATTTCCGCGACCCGAAGATCCGGGCCAACTGCATCGCCACCCGCGACGGCGACGACTACATCATCCGCGGGCAGAAGTCGGCGTGGGTTTCGAACGGCTCCATCGCAACGGTGGCCGCGCTCTTCTGCACGATCGACCCCTCACAGGGGTTCCATGGCGGCGGCGTTGCCGTCGTACCGTTGGACCTGCCCGGCGTTTCCCGCGGCAAGCCCACCGATAAGCTCGGCCAGCGCGCCCTGAACCAGGGCGAGATTTTCTTTGACGAAGTGCGCATCCCCGCCGAGTACATGGTCGTCGGCTGCGAGGCCTACGGCGCGGTTGTCGAGCAGATCCTGACCGGCGCCAACGCCGGGATGGGCACCTGCTTCGTCGGCGTTGCCCGTGCGGCACTCGAACACGCGCTCGAATACGCGAAGAACCGCGTCCAGGGTGGCGTTCCGATCATGGAACACCAGAGCGTGAAGGCCCGCATCTTCAAGATGTTCACCCAGGTCGAAGCAGCTCGTTCGCTCTCCCGCCGGGTCGCCCACTACAACGCCACGAACCCGCCGCTTCTCCAGTACTCCATTGCCTCCAAGGTGTTTTCCACCACCACCGCCTTCGAAGTCGCCAGCCAGGCGCTCCAGATCTTCGGCGGCAACGGCCTGACGCGCGCGTTCCCGATCGAGAAGCTCATGCGCGATGCCCGCGCCTCGATGATCGAGGACGGCTGCAACGACATCCTCAGCCTTGTCGGCGCCTCCCGTCTCTGACGCACATCCATCCATAAAGGAGACCCCATTTGGAACTCAGGGAAGCCATCGGCAACCGCCGGTCCATCCGCTTCATGCTCCCCTACAAGCCGGTCGAACCGGAGAAGGTGCAGCGCATGCTTGAAGCGGCGCGCATCGCCTCGCACTGGGGAAACGTCCAGTCGTTGCGGGCAGTGGTCGTCTTTAAGGACACCGCGCCCCAGGAAGTCATCGATGCGATCACGGCCCCCGTGGCCGGCTATCAGATCCGGGTCGCCCCGGTCGTCATCGTCTGGTACGTAGAAACCGCGGCCGTCGACGAACAGTCCGACCGGTTGCGCGAACTCCTCCGTGCCGGGGCGCTCGGCTTCGGCGAGGACAAGCACGAGGCGCTGGAACGCCAGTTGATCCCCTTCTTCTCCGGTATCAAGGAGCGGTTGAAGCAACCCGGCCTGAACGAGATGGACTGCGGGCAGGGCATCGCCCAGGCGACGCTCATGGCCTTTGAACAGGGGCTCGGAACCTGCCTCCTCGGTGGCGGCAACACCGAGAAGATGAAGCAGAACCTCGGCCTGCCCGAGAGCGCCCGTATCCTCGTCCTCCAGACCGTGGGCTATCCCGCGGAGAGCCCCGACGCTGGCGGCCAGCGGCCCCGTCAGCCATTCGAGAAGCTGTTCTGGATGAACGGTTACGGCAACCCGTTCCCGCGCTCACAGGCCGTAGTGGACGAACTCATTCGCGACAGTATGATCCAACCGCAATCACCGGCGCCGTGGCGTGAGGCCGAACTCGAATACCTCCGCAAGGCCCTGGCGATCAAAGGAAACGGGCTCATCTAAGGAGTGCTGGCGTGAAGATGAACGCGGTAATTGCCGGGGTAGGGATGACCCCCTTCGGCAAGATGATGGACCGGGGACTCAAGTCCATCGGTACAGAAGCTATCCAGAGTGCCATCGCCGACGCAGGCATGACGAACGCCGACATCGAGGCGGCATTCGTCGGCAATGCGGCGGCCGGGCTTGTGACCGGGCAGGAGTGCATTCGCGGCCAGGTAGTGCTGCGTTCTGCCGGCATCGGCAAGATCCCGGTGATCAACGTCGAGAATGCCTGCGCCAGCGCTTCAACCGCGTTCCACCAGGCCGCTGCCATGGTCACCGCGGGCCTGTACGACGTAGTCCTCGCCGTCGGTGTCGAAAAGCTCTACCACGAAGACAAGCGCAAGAGCTTCTCGGCATTCAGCGGCGCCGTCGATGTCGAAGCGATGGAAGAGATCATGGCGCGCCTGAAAGCCGGTGCAAAGGAAGCCACCCCCGGCTCCTCCGGTGAAGGCGCGGGCGAGAAACGCTCGATGTTCATGGACATCTATGCGGCCGCGGCGCGCAACCACATGAAGCGCTACGGCACGACCGTGCAGCAGTTCGCGGGGGTCAGCGCGAAGAACTCCTTCCACGGCAGCCTCAACCCACGCGCCCAATTCCGCGAAGCGCTCTCGGTCGAAGATGTGCTCGCCGCGCCGATGATTGCGGCGCCGCTCACCCGGCCAATGTGCTCGCCCATCGGAGACGGCGCGGCCGCGGTTGTCGTTGTCAGCGAGAAGAAAGCGCGCGAACTCGGGCTTTCGAACCCGGTACGGGTGGCAGCCGTCGCCCTGCATTCGGGTTGGGACCACGCGCCGGGCGAGGAAGGCGGCGCAGCCGAACTCTGCGCTCAGGAGGCGTACGCCCAGGCGGGCCTCGGCCCGAGCGACCTGAGCGTCGTCGAATTGCATGACGCCTCCGCTCCCGCCGAAGTGATGGCCTACGAATCGCTTGGCCTCTGCGCGAAGGGTGACGGCGGACGCCTCATCGACACCGGCGCGACCCGGCTCGGCGGTCCTATCCCGGTCAACACGTCAGGCGGCCTGCTCCGCAAAGGGCACCCCGTCGGCGCGACGGGCATCGCCCAGATCGTCGAACTGACCGAGCAACTCCGCGGATCAAGCGGCGCCAGGCAGGTGGAAGGCGCGAAGGTGGGGCTGGCCCACAACGGCGGCGGCAGCCTCGGGACCGATGCGGCGGCCATGTGTGTCTCGGTGCTCGTTCGATGACGGCGCCAGCCGCACGGCAATCCGTGCCAATTCTCCGCGAGGGCACGGCCGACTACCTCAAGGTCGACCCGGACGGGTTCCGCGCCTACGTCCGCGACAACAAGCAGCGCGGTCTGACGCCCCGGTTGATGACCGCCAGGGAAGCAGTTGAACGCTTCGTTTCGGACGGCGATTACCTCACCTACGAGTGCAACTACCTGATGCGGGGTCCGAATGAACTCATCCACGAGATCATTCGCCAGGAGAAGAAGCAGCTCTGGATTGCCGGCAAGTTCACCTACGTGGCGGTGGCGTTGCTCGTGGGCGCGGGATGCGCCTCGCGCATTGATTGCGGGTTCTTCCTCTCATCCCCACCCGTCCTCCGCGCCCTCGCCGAGGGCCGGCTCGAAGTCTTCGAGTACAGCAACGTCATCATGACCACCCGCCTCCAGGCAGGCGCGATGGGCATCCCGTTCCTGCCTGTCCGCTCCTTCGGCGGCACCAACGGGTTCGACCATTCGGGCGCGAAGCTGATTACCGACCCCTACACAGGGGACCCGGTCGTCATCGTCCCGGCATTGAACCCGGACGTCGCCATCATCCACGCGCACCAGGCCGACAAATACGGCAACGCGCGAGTCTTCGGCACCGGCATCTCCGACGTCGAATCGGCACTGGCGTCCCGGAAGGTCATCGTCTCTGCCGAACAGATCATCGACACCGACGAGATCCGCGCGCGGCCCGGCTCGACGACCATCCCGTACTACGCGGTCGATGCCGTGGTGCATTCACCGTACGGAAGCTACCCCGGCACCTGCCCCGGGTACTATGGTTCGGACCCGGAGGTCGTCTTCGAAATCTTCAAGGCGATCCGGACAGACGACGTCCAGTCGTACGTCGACAAGTGGGTACGGCCGTTCGCCACCTTCAGCGACATGCTGAATGAGCTTGTCGGACCGGCGAAACTGGAGGAAATGTCCACCCGCGAAATCGCAAAGGATGGGTACAGCGCATGACCAGGGCCGAAGCATTCTCTGAGCGCGAAGTCGCAATGTGCACCGTCGCGCGGCTGGTCGAAAACGGCCGCACGTATTGGGCGGCCGGGGGCGGGACGCCGCTCTACTCGGTCCTCCTCGGCCAGAAGCTGTACGCACCGGACGCCCAGTACGTCACCGAAGACGGCGTTGTGGCCCCGGAGCCGATGCTCCCCTTCGAACCGATGATGACCATGGTCGCCTCCCGGGCCGTTCATCACGCCCTCCTCTGGGGCACGATGAATTCGGCCGGGCTCCATGCCCAGCTCGGGCACATGGACTATGGCGTGCTCAACACGCTCCAGGTGGACCAGCACGGCAACATCAATTCCACGTTCCTTGGCGAGTACGGCGGCAGCGGCCGGCGCTTCGGCGGTCCCGGCGGGGCGGACACCATCGCCGCCTGCTGCTGGCGGACCATCCTCATCACCGACCAGGAACGCCGAAAGTTCGTCAAAGCCGTCGATTTCATCTCGTCGCCGGGGTTCCTCGACGGCACGCCGGGCGCTCGCGAACGCGCCGGGCTGCCGCGCGACACTGGCCCCTGGCGCGTGGTCACCCCATGGGCGATGTACGACTACGAGGACCGCCGCCTTCGCCTGATGGCGCGCGTCCCCTGGGTGACGGTCGACGAGATCCTCGCCGAATGCGAATGGAAGCCGCTCATCGCCCCTGAGGTGCAGGTGCTCGAACCGCCGACGGAAGAGGAACTGCACCTGCTGCGGACAGAGCTGGACGTGCGCGGACAGACCACCGACGCGGCCGGCAGCTGGATCACCTGGGACGGCGAGAAGTACGTCCGGGCCTAGGCCAATCCGCTCGCTGCGCTACTTCGCAGCCGGCCTGAGGTGTTCGCTGAACCACGCGACCGCCTC
>JBDHWA010000148.1:0-5752 GCA_039809945.1 Dehalococcoidia bacterium
ATGCCGCGAACACGCGCGACGGAGACGGAGCCTCGCATGACGACGACAGGCCGGAACATGATTCCTCGGCTCCCTCGCAGGCTGGTTGAGCGCGAACGGCTGAAAGCCGTCCTCCATGCTGCCATCGGGAACGGCGTCACCGTGCTCGAATCGCCCGCCGGCTTTGGCAAGACCACACTCCTCGCCCAGTTTGTTCGCGAACTTGATTTCGCCACGCGCTGGCTCACGCTCGATGCGACCTCCGGCTCCCCGGAGGTCCTCGCGCACCAGCTCGGCATCGCGCTCTCGGGGAATGTCGATATCGAGCCGCCGGCGACTGCGGCGAAGCTTTCGGACCTGCAGGCCTATATCAATGCTGAGGTCATGCGAACCGTTTCGCTCAGTCCTCAGCCGCTGATGCTCGTCATCGACAACCTGCACGAGCTCATCGAGGCCCGTGACTCCACCGCGTTGCTCGCATGGCTGCTGGGCTCGGTTCCGGAAGGGAGCGAGGTCTTCCTGGCAGGCCGGGAGCGCCCGTTCTGGCCCGCGCTAACCACGAGCATCGCCACGGGCGAATGCGTCGTTCTCGACGGCAGCCAGCTCGCGTTCACCCTCGAGGAGGTCTCGGAGGCGGCGAAGTTCGGGGCCCGCATCCCGCCGGCCGAACTCCTCGCCGCCACGGCTGGCTGGCCGGTTGGGGTGATGGCAGCTGTGAGCGGCGACCCGCCCGCCGATAAGCTTTCGAGCGCCGCCTTCGAAGACTACCTGCGGACCGAAATCTGGGAGGCAGTGCCGGCCGCCGTGCGCGCCACACTCCGCCGGTTTTCGCTGCAAAGCACCATTTCACGCGCGGCCGTCGAGTCGGAGCACGGGTCGGCCGCGTGGCGCGAACTGACCGGTTGGCTCTCGGCGCGGGACTTCCTTTGCGAGCACCTGTCACCGGTCGAGTTCCGGCTGAACCCGGTGCTGCGCCAGTTCATCGCCGACGAGTTCGACGAGCTGGACAGCGAAGGCTTCAGCTCAGCGCTGACTGCCTCGGTGAGTGAGCTGGTGGCCGACGGCAATGTCGCGGAGGCGGTCGAGTTCGTCCGTGCGAACGGCGATGAGTTCCAGCTGGCCAGCATTCTCGAAGCCCACAGTCCTCATCTGATCGTCCAGGGCGCGCTCACCCTCCTCCAGCGCGGGTTCGAGTGCATCAGCGAACCGACGCTGCGGCGCCGGCCGCTCCTGCGGGCTGTGTATGCCCGTGTGGTCGCCCACCTGAGCGACCCCGAGGACGCCGTCCGCCGGTCCGACAGTCTCCTGCGGGACGCTGCGGCGCCTGCCGACGCACGCGGCCACGCGCTGATGGCGAAGGTGCGCGCGCTCCGGCTCCTTGGCCGGGTCGATGATGCACGCGAGACGGTCGCCCAGCTGGCCGAGATGCTCCCGGTTGTGAGCGACCCGCTCCAGGCCGAAATCCAGTTCCACCTGGCCGAGTTCGAACTCTCTGTCACGCGCGACTTCCTGAAGGCCGAAGGCCTCCTGCGTGAAGTCATAACGGGCGGTAAAGCCGAAACACTCGAGCCGCTCGTCCTGCTTGCCCGTTCGACACTTGGGCAGTCGTTGGCCATGCGCGGTGATGCGCCTGAGGCCGCGACTGTTCTGACCCGCGCGGCGCAGGGCTGGCGGAACCTCGGACGTTCGTCGAACCTCGGCTGGGTGCTCAACAACCTTGGCATGTCTCACATCCAGGCCGGTGACTTCGCGAGTGCTGCGACCGTCCTGCAGGAGGCCGTGGAAGAGGGCCAGAATTGCGGCAACCAGCGCAACGTCGCCTATGCGACTGCCTCCCTCGGCGATGCGCAGGTTGCCCTTGGACAGTTCGAGACGGCACGGGTCCAGTACGAAGAAGCCATCCGCATCTGTGCGACCAGCGCGCTCGACGAATCCCTCGCGGCCCTCTCGATCGCCGGACTTTCCGCTGCGCTGCTCGGCAAGGGCGACCTCCAGCAGGCGGACTTCTTCGCACGCCGCGCGCTGCTCGTCGCTGTGAGTTCGGCAAACTCGTACGAGATCGCGATGTGCAAGCTCCAACAGGCTGCCTGCGAGATGGGCGCCGGGAACCTGGCGGCGTGCATTAGCGAGGCTCGGGATGCTTCCGAGCGGTTCGCCCAGATGGAAGTGCTGCCGATGCGCGCGACGGCTGAGTACCGGATCGCGATGGCGCAATTCAAGAACAACCACCGTGTCGAGGCCGAACAGAGCCTGGCCAATGTATCAGCGGCAATCACCGAGCCCTGGATGGCCGGCGCCCTCCTGCCGCTCGTTCGCGAGAACCCGATGTTCGCGCAGTGGGCGGCCACCCGGAGGGCGACGAGCGCGGCAATCAAGGCGTTCATCGCCCAGCGCGCGTTCGCAACGCCGGAGGCCGAGGAGGCCACCGTCCTTTCGTCGGCTGCCGGCCGGCTCCCGCTGGTCACCGCGAAGAGCCTCGGCCGCGTCTCGGTTTCGATGGATGGCCGCGAACTCAGCGATGAAGACTGGGCCAGCGCTCGCGCGAAGGAGATGTTCTTCCTCCTCTTGAACCACCGCGAGGGGCTGCGCAAGGAAGAAGCGGTTGAGCACCTCTATCCGGAACTTCCCCGCGAAAAGTGCAACAGCGCCTTCCATTCGAACCTGTACCGCATCCGTCACGCGCTCTACCAGGACAGCGTGGTCAAGGGCCCGGATGGGATGTACCAGCTCAATCCTGAGGGCGCGTTCGAATGGGACGTGCGGGACTTCCAGGACGCAGTCGACCGGGCGCGACGGTCGGAGCCCGGCTCCACCGCTCGCGCGCAGGCTCTCCAGGAGGCGCTCGAGATGTACTCTGGACCGTTCGCCTCTGCCTTCCAGTCAGAGTGGGCGGCCGCGGTCCGGGCGCAACTGTCCGATACGGCGAATGAGTCGCTCGCGACCCTCGGCGGGTACTTCGCATCCCGCGACGACTACGAGTCCGCGGCACTCTGCATGGAGCGAGTGCTTCGGTCCAACCGCTTCAACGAGGAAGCCGCCTTCCAGCTGGCTCAGTTCCGCAGCCGAGCAGGCCAGGTTGTCCAGGCCCTCCGATTCATCGATGAGTACGCGCGCGAATACAGCGACGAACTTGGCGAGGAGCTCCCAACGAGGTTCTGGGACCTCCGTTCGGCCATTGCAGCAGGGGTCGCGGTGTAGGTTCCGCACTCTCGCGAGAGTTTCGCGAGAACCGTCCGGATAGAGTCCCACCAGAACTTACTTCCTGGCTGGAGGGACTCAAATGGCTCGCATGATTTCCGCACTCGTCTCCGTGGCTGCACTCGCCACCATCGCTCTCGCTGGCGCTGCCCCCTTCCAGTCCTGGTAGACCGTCACCGCCTGGTGACTCCTCTCAGGGAAGCACTGAAAACCGTCGCCCGCACGATCAATCGTGCGGGCGATTCTGTTGTGCTCGCGGCTGCTGCGGTGATCTTCCTCGCGCAGCAACTCGCCATTTCGAACATCGGCACCGGCGGCGCGTCGGGGACGTTCCGGCAGGTGCTGTTCTTCTCGACGACGGTCATCCTGGCCCTGCTCGCGCTCAAGCTCCGCCGTATCTGGGGCGCGTGGCTGGTCGCGCTCGGCATCGTCCTCAACCTCATCCCGATGGCGTTCCATAGCGGGTCCATGCCCATCGACTACGCCATCCTCGAACGGTCCGGCGCGTTTCCCGAAGTCACACGCGAAGACATCGGCAAGCAAACGAACCACGGCAAAGATGTGGTCCTCGAACGGGGCGATATCCACTTCTTCGCGCTCTCGGACCGCTACGTTGTCGATCTGCCGGTCTACGGGACGAATATCTACTCGCTCGGCGACTTCGTCCTGTTCGCAGGGCTTGGCCTCGTTGTCATCCAGGTGGCGGGCGAACTGGTCACGGGCCGAGGGCGCAGTGCGGCGGCCACAGAAGTGGCCGGCACCGGCCGTTAGAGCGACTCTGCTACGCTGGCGGACAGAATCCTCAGGGGGCGAGGCATGCGGTTTGTCGTGTACGGAGCGGGTGGAGTCGGCGGGACCATCGGCGGACGCCTGGCGCTCGCGGGCCACGACGTCACCCTCATCTGCCGGGGTAACCACCTCGCAGCCATCCAGGAGCGTGGGCTGAAGCTCCGCACCCCGGCATTCGAACGGACCATCCCAATCGAGGCTGTGGCGCACCCCCGTGAGGTGCGCTGGACCGGCAACGAGCATGTGCTGCTCACCATGAAGACCCAGGACACGGAAGCGGCCCTGCGGGACCTCGAACTGGCCGCGGGGACAGCCGTACCGGTTTTCTGCGCGCAGAACGGCGTCGAGAATGAACGCCTGGCGATTCGGCGGTTTGAGCGTGTCTACGCAACCCTCGTTGCCCTCCCGGCGACTTTCGTTACCGACGGAGAAGTGATTGCGTCAGCTGCGCCGCTCAGCGGGTGCCTCCATTCCGGGGCCTACCCCGGACGCGTGGACTCCACGGTGACTGAGGTCTGCGAGGCCTTCGCAGGCGCGGGGTTCCACGCCCTCCCGAGTGAGGACGTCATGGCGCTGAAGTACCGCAAGCTTGTTCTCAACCTCGGCAATGGGATCGAAGTTATCACCGGTGAGTCGGGCTGGGCCGCCTCGGGCGCGCAGGGCGAGTTCGTCGATGCTGCGCGCCGGGAAGCCCTCGCGGTGTACGCCGCGGCCGGCATCCGATCGACTCCCCCGGCGGAGTATGTGGAGCGAGTGACGTCGTTCTACAAAGCTGCGCCGGTTGGCGGCGTTGCCCGCAATGGCAGTTCCACGCTCCAGAGCATTCAGCGCGGTCACCAGACGACGGAGGTCGACTACCTGAATGGCGAGATCGAACTGCTGGGCCGGCTTCATGGAGTCCCGACGCCGCACAACACGGTGATTCGGAGGGTCGCGACGCGGATGGCCGCGCAGGGCGAAGCGCCGGGCAGCGTCTCGATCGAGGCGCTGAACGACATGGTGGCAGCACTCTCTGAGGTTCGGGCCTGACCGAGATTCTCCGTTTGGCCCGCGAACCGCGATTGCGTAGTGCGAACCAGAATACCGACTACAATGCGCGCAGCGAACGGCAGACCCCCTGCCAGGGCAAGGAGGCCAACCCAATGACGAAAATCATCGAAATCGAAGGTATCGGCGAGAAGTACGCGGCAGCCCTCGAAGGCGCAGGTGTTTCGACGACCGAGAAGTTGCTCGAAACTGCCGGTTCAGCGGCCGGCCGGAAGAATCTTGCAGAACAACTCGGCCTGACCCCGCAGCGCGTGCTGGAGTGGGTGAACCGCGCCGACCTCATGCGCATCAAGGGCGTCGGCTCGGAGTATTCCGACCTCCTCGAGGCGGCAGGCGTTGATACGGTGAAGGAACTCGCCACGCGCCGCGCTGACAACCTCCACGCGAAAATGGAAGAGGTCAACGCCGCCAAGAAGCTCGTGCGCCGCACCCCCACCGAGGCCGAAGTCGAGAAGTGGGTTGCCGAGGCAAAGACCCTTCCTGCGATGGTCTCCCACTAGGCGTATGGCGATGCAGGATCAGATTGCCAAGATGGTGGCGGAGCGCGCCGGGATCGACCCGGACACCGCGACCAAGGCCGTGGATGCCATGCTGGGCTTCCTGAAGGAGAACCCGGACAAGATTGCGGAACTCCTCGGGGACGACTCACCCCTTGGCGATGCCGCTTCAAAGATAACGAAGCTCTTCGGACGATGACCGCCGGAAAGCCAGCAATCGCTGGCTTTCTGCACTTCCAGCG
>JBDHWA010000149.1:0-5723 GCA_039809945.1 Dehalococcoidia bacterium
GCGCGCTTCGCCATGATTCCTTCGAAGCCCGCTCCAACCGCAATCGCGAACGCGTCATCAGCCGATGCCGGAATGGCGAACACTGGCAGAAACTGCGAAACGGGGAGGACCACCCGAGCCAGCATTTCGCGGCGCGCCCTGAGCGGCACGCGGGTCAAATCCCAGCCGTCGAGATGGAGGATGTCGAAGGCGTACATCACCGTGGGGATCGTCCGCTCGGCCTGGGCCACCTGCACCGGGTCGGTCAGGTTCATCCGTTGCTGCAACAGTTCGAACGACGGCCGTCCCGCCGGGTCGATGGCAACGATCTCTGTGTCGAAGACAGCAGTTGTTACAGGCTGTGCCCTGAGTGCGGCCACGATTCCGGGATAGGCGACGGTAACATCGATCCCGTTCCGTGAACGCAACTCGACAGCGCCATCGCGCACCGTCGCGATGATCCTCACGCCATCGAGCTTTGGCTCGAAGATGTAGTCACCATGCCGCGGGATCGGCGTCGCCGAGGCGAGCATCGGCTCGACCGGGGCCATGGAGGCCTGCTTCGCGCCGGCAAGTACAGCGGGGCTGTAGCTCCAATCGGCGTTTCCAACTGGAGACGATGCCCCGGCTCGCAGGTCATCGAGCGTGAAACCCGTGGCCACCGAGGCTTCATCTTCGAGGATGTCAGCAGCCGGGTCTGCTGCGGCATCCTTGTGCTTCAGGAGCAGCCACTCGTTCCCGTCCTTCATCCTGACGAGCGCGTACGAGCCCTTGAGCTTCTTCCCGCGGAGGGTGATGCCGACCTTCCCCTTGGCGATGCCTTTGCGCAGTTCCGCCTCGGCAAGCGCACGGTCGGTGAACGGCGGCGTGATTTTCTCATCCGGGGCAAACGTTCCGGCGTCCCAGATGAGGCTCGGCCCCGCGCCGTACTGTCCCTTCGGGATGACCCCCTCGAACGACGCGTAGTCCAGCGGGTGGTCTTCGGTCTGCGTGGCGAAGCGCTTCTCACCGATCGCTGCAGACGGCCCCCTGGGGATGGCCCAGCACTTCAGCACCCCGTCCAACTCGAGGCGGAGGTCGTAGTGCAGACGCGATGCGGCATGCTTGTGGACGACGAACCGGAGTGGGCCGGCGGCCGGGGTGGGTGAGGCCCCATCCGGCTCCTGCGTCTTCGAGAAGTCGCGCTTCTTCCGGTACTCGGCGAGCGCGTCGCCCGGCATCGGCTGCTAGCTCACACCGGCGGGTGTCTTCTTCGCCCGGCGGCGCGCTGGCGTTTCGACCACTGGTGCTGGCGACGGCTCCGCTTCCGCGCTCCGCCGCTTCTTCGCGGCCTCAACGCTCGCACGAAGGGCGGCCATCAGGTCGACAGTCGGCGCAGCAACAGCCGGTTCAGCGGGCGCCACGTACTCCTGGCCCTCAACCTTCGCCTCGATGATCGCCTTGAGTCCGTCACGGTACTCATCGCGGTACTTCGTTGAGTCGAACGGTTCGTGAAGCGCATCGATGAGCGCGTAGGCGAGCTTCATCTCCGCCTCAGACACGGCGATTTCCGGGCTTTCCGACTCTGGCGGCTTCACTTCATCGGCGTAATACAGGGTCTCAAGCATCAGGCTGCCATTGCGCGGGCGAAGGGAGCACAGCCGCTCCTTCGTCCGGATCGCGATCTTCCCGACCGCGTTCAGGCGCTTCTCTTCGAGGGCGCGAACCAGGAGCGCGAACGGCTTCCGCCCCATCTCTTCGGGTTCGACGTGGTAGCTCTTTTCGTAGTACACGGGGTCGATCTCGGCCGACGAAACGAACGCTGTCAGCTCGATCGTGTGCTTGCTCGGGATGGGCAACTTCTCGAGGTCGCCATCGTCGACGAGGACATAGTGGTCCTTCGCGTACTCGAAGCCCTTGACGATTTCGTCTGGCTCGAGATCCTGCCCATCGCTCGAACAGCGCCGGACCAGCTTGATCGGGCTGTTGTCAGCGGCGTGAAGCTGGCGGAACGAGATGTCCTGGCTTTCGGTCGCGGTGAAGAGCTTAATCGGGATAGACACCATGCCGAAGCTAATGGTGCCTCGCCAGAGAGCACGGGCCATCGACCACCTCCTGCGGCACGGGAGTGCGCGATCCCCGGCGTCGAAGCCGGGAGATCACTCTACCATAATCACTCATCCGAAAATGAAGACCCGGCCATCGCGACGCGGCCGCCCGAGGTCAGTGCGTGACGTGCCCCTCAGCCGCGAGCGCCGGGTTGCTCACCAGCAGCTTGTCGCGGACGGTCCACCACAGGTGGTTCATCACGACCTTTCGGAAGTCACCTGAGTCGGCGTCGCCCGCGCGAATCCGCTCACTGAGCTCACGATTCCTCGCGATCAGCGCTTCCCGGACCTCGCTCAAGTGCGGCGGCATCGGCTGGATGCCCAGCACGTGGTCGAGGCTGTCCCATTCACGGCCCAGGTGCTCCTCCTGCGTGGCGATCTCACGCCGGATCATCTCGATGGCGTTCATCGCGACGCGGCCGTGGAAGTTGGTGCGGCCCTGGGTGTTCGCCATCACGTCGTCGCGGAGGTAGCCAGCAACGGCCTCCAGCAGTTCATCGATCGTTGGCCGGTCTTGCATCAGTCGCCTGCCTCTTCGAGGAGTTTCAGGAGCTCCCACTCCGTCTCGGCCGTGCGGCGGCCGATGCTCGCCATCTCCACCGTCCGGTTCCGTCCGCTGAAGTAGTTAAACGCCTGGCTGATCGTGATGACGCCCCATTTCAGGTTTCCGAAGAGTTCCCAGAAGTGGACGCGGGCCGGGTCCACAGGCGAGCCGCCAGCGGCCTCGTAGTCGCGGAAGAAGGCATCGTAGTCCTGGATCCCCGCCATCGGCTTCTGACCGCCGAAGCGCCACGACTTCACGGCCAGCCAGCCGATGTCCTCCATTGGGTCACCCCAATGCGCGAGCTCCCAGTCGATGATGCCCCTGACGCCCGTCTCGTCGTACATGAAGTTCCCGAGGCGGTAGTCGCCGTGCACGAGAACTCGCTCGGGAGGGTTCGGCATGTGCGCCCGCAGCCAGCGGAATGCGAGTTCGAAGACGGGGTGGGGGTCCGGAGAAAGGGTTCGGAAGACGCCCTCGTAGTTGTCGAGTTCCGTCTGCGCGGGGGACACACCTTCCGCAGGCGCAGTGAGTTGCAGCAGTTCAGGATGTTCGGCTCCGGAGATGCTATGGATCCGCGCAAGGCTGCTTGCCAGCTGGCCGGGTATGACCTCCCGCGCCCGGGCGTACTGTTCGCCGCGAATAAGCCGCCCACCAAGGGCCTCGCCCGGCACCCGCCGCATGATGAAGAACTTCACCGGGAACGTGTCGTCGCCGTCCCAGAGTGGCTCCGGGACGATGGCGCCGGCGCCCATCGCCGCCTTGAGCAACTGGAACTCGAGGGTTCGCGCGGCACTGGTCTCGACTCCTGCGACCGGGTCACAGCGGAAGATCCCATCGAGGTGGGTTCCGCCGTAGTCCGCGTCGAAGGTCCACGTTTCCCGGCCGGCGCCCCCGGAGAGGCGAGCGAGGTTCGTTATGACTGGTTCGTGGCCGGTGCGTTCGCCGATGAACTTCTTCAGCCCGGCTTCAACGGTTGCTGCGTCCAACTCGGTTACTCGACCTGGTCGAGGAATTCGCTCAGGCCATATCCCTTGAGCGTCCCGTCAAGCGTGTACTCGGTCATTCCCTCGCCGATGTGGGTGAACTGGCCAGCTCGGCGATTCCGAAGGGGGATGAATCCCTTCACTTCGCCCTCGACCGTCCGCTTCCGGCCGTCCTCGAGGGTTACGGTTGCCGTGAAGCCCGTGTGGTAGTTCGTCCCGTCCTCGTATCGCTCGTCAATCGTCGCATCCGTGATGCGGAACAGCCGGTCGGGGCCTTCGTGGAAGACGCCGCCGATGCGCCCGCCAACGATGGAAAGCACCATCCCGATCTCGTCGCCGTAATTCGCAGTGATCCAGCGGTACGACGGCGTCGACTGCCAGTACCGCGGGCCCCAGGAGTGATCCCGCAAGCCATTGCCATCGAGGGTTATCACCGGGCCGTCGTCGATCTGGATGGTGCCGGAGACGTGCATGTGCTGTTCGTAGTGCGCCCGCGCGAAGTCGTTCTGCGCGCCTGCCGTCCCCGGCTCGGCCACGTGGCCATAGATGGGTCCGGCGCCCGTGTGCACGAGGTCCAGCTTCAGCCGCTTGTGCGGGTTCTCCTTGAAGGCGACCGACGGCTCACGCATTTCCCGAGGGTCAGCGAGGAACACCACCGAACCTTCGTAGGTGGTGCGAATTCGCTCACCCGGAACCAGCACGTCGACCTTCAGGCCGCCGGCATCCCAGCCGTCATTGCTGGAAATCTGGGGCCGCTTGTAGTTGAACAGCGCCGAGCCGTCCGGGTTGTACACGATGACCGTCATCTCGGCGTGGCCTTCATTCGCGCGGTTGCCCATGCGGATGAAGCCGCCGAGCCGCTGCGTGCGGTCGAAGAAGTTGAAGTAGACAGACTCGTTGAAGTTCTCTTCTGGGCCGAGAGGATGGGTGTAATCGTCTTCGGCTTTAACATTTCCGAGGATTGTGACCATGGAGCGACTCCGAGGCGGAAGTTCGGCGCTCGCGGCGGCGCACCAGCCGGATCATAGTTCAATTGCGGCACAGCCGCCGCATCGCGAGGCGCCACGATGAAACTGGCCAGGCAATCACTGGATGTCGGGTTGTTCACGAACAACGTCGCCGCCATGCGTCGGTTTTACGAAGAGGAAATCGGCCTTGCCTTCGAGGAAGTCCTTCCCACCGGCGGGGGCGCGCGGCAGCACCGCCTGGGCTTGAACGGCAGCGTCCTGAAGCTCAACGAAGCACGCACCGCGTTCCCCGAGGGACTGCCATCCGGATACCAGAAGCTCTCCATCTCGACGGAGAAGGTCGCCGCCCCGACCGACCTCGCCGACCCAGACGGCAACGCCGTGCGACTCCTTCCGGCCGACGGCCAGGAACCATCGATCGAGGTCGACATCGCCGTCGCCGATATCGCAGCAGCCACCCGGCACTACCGCGACGCGCTCGGATTCGAGCCGGTGGAGCCGGGAGTATTCCGCTGCGGGACCACGCTCGTCCGCCTCGTCTCGCGACCAGGGCAGCCCGCTACGGGCGAGCTTCGTGCCGCTGGCTTCCGCTACCTCACGGTGCAGGTCTGGGACGCCGACGCCGAGTACGCCCATGCGCTGGCACACGGCGCGAACGGCGCGGCGCCGCCACGAACGAGTGGCAACGTGGCGCGCTTCGGGTTCGTCCGAGACCCCGGGGGCAACTGGCTCGAAATCTCGCAGCGCGCCTCCCTGACAGGCCCACTGCCGCCGAACGAGCCCGTATGACCAGGCTGCCGGCGCCGCTCTCACCACTCCTTCGCAGGATCGTCCTCGCGGACGCTGCCTTCGAGTTCGTCGCAGCATTGCTCTTTTCCGGCCTCATCGGGCGGGCGCACTTCTGGCTCAACGTCGCGCAGGGGATCACCGTCACCGGCGCTGGCGCTTTCGCGTTGCTCGGAGCCGGACTGGCGGGCGCCGCGATTTACCGGGGAACGACGGAGAACTTCGTACGCGTCCTGGCCTTTGCGAACGTGGCGAGTGGCGCCGCCATCTGGCTCGCAGCCCTCGCTCGCTGGTCCCAGTTCGAACCCGAGGGTCAGTGGCTGGTCGCGTTCGTGGCGGACGGCTGCCTCGCGCTCGGCGCGCTCCAGTGGCTGGC
>JBDHWA010000150.1:0-5684 GCA_039809945.1 Dehalococcoidia bacterium
GTTCGCGTGACCGGCTGCACAGCGCACTTCGTCACGGAAGAACTGGACGCGGGGCCGATCATCCTCCAGGACGTCTTCCACATCGACGTCGGTGTCGACACGGTCGATGACGTTCGGCGGAAGGGTCGCTCCCTCGAAGGCGCAGTATTGAGCCGAGCGCTGCAGCTCTATCTGAACAACGAAGTGGTGGTAATCAACGGGAAGGTGGTCTTCAAGCCGGGGATGAGGACGCTGCTACGGGATCTCGGTGGAACCCCGGGGATGGCTCTGTAGAGAGCCTCCACGCCATGCGCATGCCGGGAACCCGGCCCCGATAGATGTCGACGACATGCTCGGGGCAGGCGTGCACCACGATGTGCTGCTCCAACCCGGCCCAGCCGAGTCGATCGACTGCACGCCCGTGCATGCCAGTGGCTGCCGTGAGGAGCCCGACTGTTCCCGTCGCCTGCTCTGGCGGCAGCCCCAGGTGTTCACAGATGGCGCAGACGGTGCTGGAAGATTTCACTGCGGCGGAGGCTACCATCGGCCGAGCCATAATGTTCGTGCGAATCGTGAACTCTCGCGAGCCGACGGCGCTTCATGGGCACTTGTGATAGCAGCCGCCTGAAGGGTGTCGTGACTATTAGCCCTTCGCGAAAGATGTTGGGCGCTCGCTCTATATTCACGATTTACCGCTTGCATAGAACGGGTCTGCCTGCGGTAAACTCTGAGTGCGGCTTGCGGGGGCCGAGAGCGTTTCCGACTTCATCCGCCGGGTTCTTCTTCGTGCGCGCTGACACTTCCGATGTAGCGTTCAGGCTTCTCTTGGCTCTTGGTGAACTCTGGGACGGGCTTGATCGCGCGGGGGTTGAACCGTCAGCGAAAGGACTGCACCTGACGCAGGAGTATCTCGGCGGGTATACGCGTTTCTCTGCCGGGCCAGGCTCCCATGCGCGCCTGGTGGTCGAATGGAATGGGACCACACGCCACCTGCGGGTCTTGCGCTGCGAACCCTGGACAAATGCCGAGGCGACTATTTCGACCACGGTTGCGCATGTGCGGACGGCAGCTCGGGCACTTGGCCTGGCGGAGATGGTCGACCGGGCGCTTGTCGCCGCATGCGGCGAGCCGACTCAGCCCTGCAGGCGGACCGTCCTGGCAACTGCGATGTCTGCGACGCACACCGTCGTGTCCGCTCGCCGCGCATAAGAACCACAATCGGAGTTCTTACTGGCTCGCCGCCCACTGCTTCGCGTGGTAGGTGATGACGATGTCCGCGCCGGCACGCCGGATCGAGGTCAGCGTCTCCGCGACCGCGCGCCGTTCGTCCAGCCAGCCATTCGCGACTGCCGCCATGAGCATGCTGTACTCGCCGCTCACGTTGTATGCAGCCACCGGCACATCTACTGCGTCGCGCACCTGGCGAATCACGTCCAGGTACGGCAGCGCGGGCTTGACCATCACCATGTCGGCGCCTTCGTCGATGTCGGTGAGGGCCTCGTCCCGCGCCATCCGGGCGTTGGCCGGGTCCATCTGGTAGCCGTGCCGGTCGCCGAATTGGGGCGCGCTGTCGGCCGCATCGCGGAAGGGACCGTAGAAAGCACTGGCGAACTTCGACGCGTAGGAGAGGATTGGCGTTTGCTGATGGCCGGCTGAGTCCAGCGCCACCCGCAGCACCCCGACACGGCCGTCCATCATGTCGCTTGGCGCGATGATGTCGCAGCCCGCTTCGGCGAGTGAGACGGCTGTTTCGGCGAGCAGCGGGAGCGCCGCGTCATTGTCGACCGACCCGTCGGGGGCGAGCGGACCGCAGTGGCCATGGGACGTGTATTCGCACAGGCAGACGTCACCGATGACCAGCAGGCCCGGGTTGGCGTCCTTCAGCCGGCGTACCGCTTCCTGGACGATGCCGTCGCTCGCGTAGGCGCCGCTACCGACGGGGTCCTTCGTGGCTGGCAGGCCGAAGAGGAGCACTGCCGGGATCCCGAGCGCCGTGATCGAACGTGCCTCGTCCGCAAGGGCGTCGAGGCCAAGGCGATCCTGGCCGGGCATCGAGGGAATCGGGGTCCGGCCGTGCAGGCCCGCCTCAACGAAGAGCGGGTAGACCAGGTGCGCGGGCGTGAGCTCTGTCTCGCGAACGAGGCCACGGATTGCCGGGGTGCCGCGCAGCCGGCGATGCCTTCGGAAGCCTCCATATTCCATGGTTAGCGAGTCTAGCATCAGGCGATCCCCTGAATCCGGGAATGGCTTGTTGCGATACGATGCGAACGATGATGGAACGCCGGCTCCCGGCCGAATACACCGGTTGGCAGGACCACGAGGCGCGCTTCCGCCGTCTGACGACGCCGGAGCTGGTGACCGAGGTGCAGGATGGGTCCCCGGAGCGGCGGCTCGCTGCACTGTCGGTGATCGACCTCGGCGAGGTCGCACCGGCGACGATCGAAGACTGGATTCGCACTCTCCCGGATGCCGAGGCGAACGAGCTCGCCGGCGCAATCCCGGTGCAGCGGCCGCACGCCTCCTGCGCCGAAGACGTGCGGTGGATTGGCGTCGCGCGCCTTGGCTACGAGTCGCGACGCCTGCCCACCTTCCTCGTGATGCTGTTCTCGTCGCTTGAGGCGCTTGACGCGCGCGGTTGTCCGGAAGGAGCGGCCGAATGGGAACGCATCGGCGATTGGCTCGGCGACATCTACGACCGCATCGTGGCCGGCGGCGAAGACGAGGCGCGCGACGACATTTCTCTCTTCGTCTTTGAGAACTACCTCGCTCATGCGGCCATTTTCGAGGCCTTCTGCGGGATGATCGTGCGGCACGAGCCGCTGGCGCGGGAGGTGTCCGCAAATCCCGCGCAGTACCTCGCCTCGTTGGATGAAGCCCGGCAGCGTTTCGCTCTGGAGGAGGCTGCGGCGAACGGCGGTCTGCCGTTCGAGACGGCCTGGAGCGCCCTGCGAAGAGGCTGAGACGCTAGATAGCGCACTCGCCCTCGCCGCGCTGCAGCTGGTACAGCTCCAGCCGGTTCCAGTCGATGAACATCTGGCGGTTGTCGTCGCTGAACTCTCCGGGCAGGGTCAGGTCTTCGACCTCAGCTTCGAAGACCGCTGGCCCTACCCGGTCAAAGAACGCGTTGAACTCCTCACCCGGGGTTCGGTCACGTTCGTACAGCCGGACGATGCGTTCGACTGCTTCCGGACCGCGCTTGGCTGGCAGCCGCACCTTGAGCTGGGTGGCCATCCGCAGGTCGCCGTTGTCATAATTCCCGCCGAGGAAGAGGTGGTAGGCCGGGAGCTGGTTCGGGCCGACCTTCATCGCTGCGCCGTGGAGACCGATGTTCGCGATGTGGTGCTGCCCGCAGCTGTTCGGGCAGCCGCTCATCTTGATATGGATCTTGCGCGTCAGCGGGTCGTGGATGTCCATCAGCTCGACCCGTTCCTGGATGGCGCGGTTGAGCCCCATCGAGGACGTGATCCCGAGTTTGCACGAGTCGGTGCCCGGGCAGCTCACCACATCGGTGATGGATTGCGCCCCGATGTCCGCGAGGTCGAGATCCCTGAGCCTTGAGTAGACCTCGTAGAGGCTTTCGTCCCGGACCCAGCGGAGGACGATGTTCTGACCGACCGTGGTCCGGGCGTAACCGCCGCAGTATTCGCGCATGATGTTTGCCAGGCCGCGGAACTGCTCGGGCCGAAGGTCGCCGCGAGAGACTTTGACCTCAACGGTGCTGAATCCCTGCTGCTTCTGAGCCGAGACGTTGGCAGTGACGAACGCGGTGAACGCGGTCATATCGCCGTTCGGCTGGGCGTAGATCGGTTTGCGGGCGGGCGCGTTTGCCTCTTCATCGTGGATGAACATGAGCCGCTCGGGGCTGAAGTCGCCCGCGGACCAGTCGCCCTGGAGTTCTTCGTCGACCATCCGCTTGAACTCGGCGATGCCGACGCGATGAACCAGGAACTTGAGCCGCGCCTTCGAGCGGTTCTTCCGCAGTTCGTCGGCCTTTTCGAAGATGCGAACCACGGCCTCCGAAAGCCGCAGGTACTCGTCGACCGAGACGAACTCGGTGAGGACGAAGGCGTTGCGAGCCATGATGCTGAGACCGCCGCCGGTGACGACCTTGAACCCCTTCACGCCGTCCTGCACGCGCGGAATGAACCCCAGGTCGTGGATACCGGTGATGGCGTTGTCCTGGTCGGTCGCGGTGAATGCTGCCTTGAACTTTCGCGGGAGAAGCTGTGAGAGCGGGTTGCGCAGCCAGAAGCGCGCGAAGGCCGCCGCATAGGGGGTTGGGTCGAAGAGTTCTCCCTGCTGGACGCCAGCCCAGGGGTCCCCGGTGACGTTGCGGACGGTGTTGCCACAGGCTTCGCGCGTCGAGAGTCCCGCCTTGCCAAGGATGAAGAGCGCCTCAGCGGCCTTCGCCAGCGGAACGTGGTGGTACTGGATGTTCTGCCGCGTTGTGATGTGGCCCTTGCGGAGTGGTGCGAACTGCTCCGCGACGTCGGCGAGGGTGTCCATCTGGTCGGGCGTGACGCCCCCAAACGGCAGCTTCACCCGGACCATCTGCACATTCGGCTGTCGCTGACCATAAACGCCCTGCTTCAGGCGGAACCCGATGAACTGGGTCTCATCCCGCTCACCGTTCAGCATCGCGTGGGCTTCGGTGCGGAAGTCTTCGAGTTCGCGCTCGAGGACGGGGAGGATTCGTGCTGGATCGTCGCTCTGGACGATGGTCTCGACTTCAGGCATGGCAGCGGTCCTTGGGGCTGGGCCGTGGTAAAGGCGCCACGGGTATGGGTATTACGAGAAAGCTGACTGACTTTATCAACTTTAAGGCTTTGCATGCAAGCAAGTAGTTGATAAAGTTGAGCGAGGAAGTCAAGTTCTATGCCTGTCGTCTACCCATCCACTGAAATTGCTGCGCTCAACGCCCGCTTTGAAGACGCGACTCCGCAGGAGATCGTTGGCTGGGCCGTTGAGGAGTTCGGCGCGCGGCTCGCGGTCGGCGCCAGCTTCGGCGGCGCCTCGGGAATGGCGATCCTCCACATGGCGGCGCAGCTGAGGCCATCGGTTCACGTTTTCGTCCTGGACACGGGGTACTTGTTCGAGGAAACGCACCAGACGATGCGCGAAGCCGTCCCCGCCCTTGGGCTGACGAATGTCCGGAGTTACCGCTCAGCACTCTCCCACGAGGAGCAGGCGGAAAAGTATGGCTCCGCGCTCTGGATGCGGGACCCGGATCTCTGCTGCGAACTGCGGAAAATCGAGCCGAACCGCCGGGCCCTCGAGGGAATGGACGCATGGCTGACCGGGTTGCGCCGGGACCAGTCAGAAAACCGGGCGGACACGCCGATTGTGTCGTGGGCCCCGAAGTTCGGCGTTCTCAAGGTCAACCCGCTGGCCAACTGGAACGAGGCCCAGACGTGGAGCTACCTGCTTGCGAATGGCGTGCCGTACAACCCGCTCCTGAACCAGGGGTACACCAGCATCGGTTGCTATAACTGTACGGTGCCCGGCGTGCAGGGCAGAGCCGGGCGTTGGCAGGGTTTCGAGAAGGACGAATGCGGCCTCCACACCTGAGTTTGGTGACTGGACGGCAGTGAATCTCCAGGAGGATCGACTGTGGTGAGTGGAGGGAAGGGCTTCGTGCTCTGGTTCACCGGCCTGTCCGGCGCCGGGAAGACGACGTTGACGCAGGCACTCGTGCCGGTGCTGCG
>JBDHWA010000151.1:0-5673 GCA_039809945.1 Dehalococcoidia bacterium
GGGGCCGCATGGTGGGTCGTCTGGGCCGCGCTTTCGCTCTTGTTCATCCCCCACAGCGGAATCCCCGGCTACCTCGACCCAGCGGACAACGATGCCTTGCTCTGGGTGACGATGCTCGGCCCGGTTGGCAACTTCATCTGGTCCGTCCAATCGCGGAGCGTGCCGGTGTTCTTTGCACGGAAGTCGCCAACCCTGCGGGCAGCGGTGTTGCCGGGCATCGCCTTCAACGCCGGCGCCGCAGCCATCGTCATTGCGACGGCGGGGGTTGGTTCGCGCACGGCATGGGAAGGCGCGGGCTTCCTGCTTGCCGGCGTGGGGCTGGCCATACTGCCGCCGATGTGCGGCGCCGTCCGGGGCGAACCAACCCGCCTTCGCCCGCGCGCTCGTTCGGCGGCCCGCTTCGTCCTCGTCGCGAACAGCGCCGCAGTGCTTGCCGGGCTGCTGCTCTGCGTTGCCGGAATCCTGATGCTGAGCGGACACAACGGCACGGTGGCCATCGATGCCCGCGACGCTGCCCGGCACGCCTTCGGGATCGGCCTGATCACGATGCTGATCCTCGGCATGGCGCGGCTCGTCGCACCGATTTTCGCGCTCGAGCGGACGGAATCCGGTGTGCCGGAAGCGCTCGAGCACTCGCCGTTCTGGCTGCTCACGGCGGCATTGGTCCTGCGTGTTGGTTCGGCGCTCATCGCCGGGCCGCTGGGCTACGAAAACCGGATGCACACAGCGTCACTCGCGGGGTTGCTGGGCTGGCTGGCGATCGCTGTCTTCGCCTTCAGCGTGGCCCGGGCGATGCGTGCTGCGCCACGCACCAAGCGGGCCCTCGAAGAGGCGGCCGTCCATGCGCGGAACCAGCGTTCGGACTCCAGCCAGGGGCCGGGTGCCTGACGGCGAACCTTCGAATACACTGGTTTTACTATGCCCAACTGGGTTATCGAGGGCGTGATCGCCACCAGTCCGCGCCCTGGCTTTTCGCCGGGTCCGGAACTCACCGTCCACCAGCAGGTTGTCGACGCCTGGATTGAGGAAGCGCGGGGCTTCGGGATTCGCTCCGTCATCTGCCTCATCGGGAATGACCAGCTCTGGCTGTACCGCAAGGCGACGCCGGACGGGCTGCTCGAACGGTACCGCAGCGAAGGCTTCAGCGTGTGCCACATCCCAACCGCGGACCAGCAGACGCACCCCTTCAGCGAAGACGAGTACGAGCACGCCTGGCAGTCGTTCCAGGACCTCCCGAAGCCGGTGCTCGTACACTGCAGCGCCGGGATGGACCGGACTGGCCGCATCGTGAGCCACATCCTCCAGCGGCTCGCGATGGGCGACTAAGCGAGGGCGTCCGAATCGCAGCGATGGGCTGGTAGGCCAGATTCACGTACAATCCGGGCCACCACCTCAAGGACTTTCGCTCTATGCCGTACGTCCCTACGCGCGACATCATCACGTACTACGAAGAAGCAGGATCGGGACGCCCGCTCGTCCTCATTCGCGGGTTGGGAAGCGACCTGCAGGCATGGAGCCTCCAGGTCCCGGAACTGGCAAAGCATTTCCGCGTCATCACCTATGACAACCGGGGCGCGGGCCGCACCGGCGCTCCGGACAAGCCGTACACGATTGCCGGCATGGCCGACGACCTTGCCGCCTTGCTCGATGCACTCGACATCCCCACCGCCTGCATCCTCGGCTACAGCATGGGCGGCATGATCGCCCAGGAGTTCGCCCTGAAGCACCCGGCACGGGTCGAAAAGCTCATCCTCCTCGGCACCAGCGCCGGGCTCGACGGCTACTCCCGTGAGGTGATCCGGAACTTCGTGAGCGTGCGCCGGTCGAACATGAGCCGCGAGCAGGTGGTGCGGCAGCAAGCCCCATTCATCTACAGCGCCGAACTGCTCGACGACGAAGCGCGCTACGACCGCGCCGTGCAGGCGACGGTCAGCAACCCGTACGCCCAGCAGGACCACGCGTTCATCCGCCAGGCGGAAGCTATTCTCGGGTTCAACGCGGCGTCTCGCGTGAGCGGCATCAAGGTTCCGACGCTCGTGGTCACGAATAAGGACGACATCCTCGTGCCCCCGCGCAACGGCGAAGCGCTGGCGAAGGCCATCCCGGGCGCCACGCTCGTGTCGCTCGACGCCGGGCACGCCGGCTGCGTCGAATACCCGAACGAGCACAACGCTGCGTTCATCGACTTCCTGAGCGTTGCCGTCCCGGCCTGACCCGGGGCCAGGCAGCGGGCCGGCCGTGGCGCCGCCCGGCGGGCGTGTGCTGCTGGTTCAACCCAACCGTCCCGGACCAGTGAAGTGGCTGAGCATGTCGCGTTACGCGGCCGGACTCGCGCTGGCACTCCAGCCAGACTGCTCAGTGCAGACCGTCGCCGCGACGAGCATCAACATGCCCCGCCCGCTCAGGTCGTTCTTCGGGCGCTACCGCAATCTCGAACCCCTCCCCAGGCGGTGGCCCGATCCCCCCGGGATCGTCCATTTCACCGACGTCTTCCTTGCGCCTCATGCTGAGCGCTTCGACTGCCCACGCGTCACCACACTGCACGACATGATTCCCATGCTGGACTCGCGAGTCCGGCAGCTCGTATCACTGAGGTGGCGGGTCGAATTCCTGCGATCGCTAAACAGCGTCGTGAACTCCCATGCCATCATCGTCCCTTCGCAGGCGACCAAAGACGCGTACCTCTCCCGTCGGGATGATGATCCGGAACGCATCCATGTCGCCCCGGTCGTGGTGCCAGGGGACATCGTTCCGCCGGCTCCCGAACACGCACGTGACGGCCGGACGGTGCTCGTCATCGGCACCATCGCGCCGTACAAGAACGTCCCGGTGCTGCTGCACGCGCTGGCCCAGCCCGAACTCCGGGGAGTCAACGTCATCCGAGTTGGCGAACCGTTTTCTCCAGAGTACGCACGCCTGGCGGAACGCCTCCGCGTTGCCGGGCGAATCGAACACCGGGCGGGTGTGAGCGACGCTGAACTTCTCAGCCTGTTTCACCGCGCGACCGTCCTTGCCCAGCCAAGCCTGACCGAAGGCTTCGGGATGCCCGTCGCAGAAGCCATGGCAGCGGGCCTGCCGGTGGTCACCAGCGACGGCGGCGCGCTGCCGGAGGTCGCCGGGACTGCGGGCCGTGTCGTCCGCTTTCGAACACACAGCGAAGGCAAGCCGGATATCGACGACGCACGGGACTTCGCGCGGGCGCTAGCTGAAGTCATTGATGACGCGGATGCGCGGCAGCGGATGTCTCGCGATGGCATCGAGCAGGCGGCGCGGTTCCGCCCGGGAGCCGTACGGCCGCTGCTGCTCGCAGCCTATGCCGATGCGAAGGCCCGGTCCCGCAGAGTCCGATAGGCGCAGGCTCAGCGCCCCGGGCCTGCCGGCGTCTGGTCGACGGCTTCAAAATGAATCATATTCACATTTGATTACTGTTCACTCTACTCAGAGCTGGCTATGAACTATCGGTTCTGACAGACCTAAAAGCCTGATGCAAACAATACAGTCCTACTGAATTATCTAAATCACGCAGAATATTTAGTGCTTGACGGGCTGTGTAGACTTCCTCATACCGAAGGCCCGGAACCGGGAGTTTTCGGTTTCCCCTCTGGGTGGAGCTGGTGGGTAACCATCAGCTCCCCCGCTCCGAACTCAGCGGATCATCCCTCGGGTAGTCACCACCGTAATCAAAATTGTTCCAGGACCCCCTTGGCAGAAGACAATCGTGCCATATACTGCCCGCGTGCTTTGCTCTATCGAATGCATAGACAAAACAAAGCTCAGGAGGGGAATCGGTACATGGCAAATCCCGACAACTACTGGCTCACACGCTCCCGGCTAAGCCGCCGCCGCATGATTGGCGGGACGGCGGCAGCCGGGCTCGGGGCCGCATCGTTCGCGCTTGTAGGCTGCGGCGATGACGACGATGACGACGGCGGCACTACTCCAGCCGCCACCAGCGGGAGCAGTTCGAGTCCGACAGCAGCGGCGTCCGCGGCGGCGTCGCCGTCAGCAGCCGCAAAGCAGAAGGGCGGCACCGCCCACCTCGTCAGCGCCAACAACACGTGGGACACCTTCGACGTCGACCGCAGCCGCTTCTCACCGGTCGCATGGCTGATGGGCATGACGAACCTGGGCGTAACCCAGTGGAAGAGCTTCACGGACTCGAAGATCGAGGGCGGCATGGCCGAGTCCTGGGAGACACCGGACAAGAGCACCTACGTCTTCAAGGTGCGCCAGAACGTCTTCTGGCATAACAAGCCGCCGGTCAACGGCCGCCAGGCGGTCGCCGATGACATCGTCCAGTTCATCATGCGCAACAAGGCCGGCAAGACACTCGACGGCACGGATGACCCGAACTTCTACCGCAAGTCAGCCTTCCAGAACGTGGACAAGGCTGAGGCGGTCGACAAGTTCACCGTGAAGGTGACCTTCACGAAGCCGGACCCGTTCTTCCTCACCACGCTGGCCGGGTCGTACGCGAAGGTCCAGGCGCCGGAAGCCATCAAGCAGTTCGAAAAGGACTACTCGAACATGAAGGCCGACCAGGTGATTGGCACCGGCGCCTTCGTCCTCAAGGAGTGGTCGGCCGAAGGGAAGTCGAGCTGGGTCCGGCACGACAAGTTCCACGACCAGGTGAACTGGGACGGCGTGAACTGGGTGCCGCTCTTCACCGACCAGGCAGCCCAGCAGGCCGCCTTCGAGCAGAAGCAGATCGACGTTTTCACCCCGACACAGAATTCCGTCATCGCCGACCTGCTCAAGCGATTCGACGGAAAGATCTATGAGTCGAAGGTGTTCTCCGGGAACCCCCAAGCTGGCACCTATTACGGTGGGGCGAAGCCCTGGAACGACCCGAACCTGATCGGCGCCATCTTCCGCGCGTTCGATCGCCGGGCTCTGATCAACTCGCTCCTGCAGGGCAAGGCAGCGCTCTCGGGTAACGTTCCCCCCACCCAGTCGGCCTTCGGCATCACGGAGAAGGAACTCATTACCTTCCCCGGGTACATGGAAGACCGTGCCAAAGAAGAAGCCGAAGCCAAGAAGATGTGGGATGCCGCAGGCGGTGCGGCCCTCGGCGAGATCATCGTTGACATCCCGGACATCTGGGAAGGCCTCTATTCCGGCGGCTCCGCCCTCATCACCAACCAGCTCAAGAAGGTGCTTGGCAATACTTTCACGGCCAAGATCGAGCCGTACTCGACAATCACCGGCAAGATCGTGAAGCAGCAGTACGGCAACGGCTCCAACAACCTCTGGTGGGGCTGGATCACGGAACTCTCCGACCCGGAGCCGACGCTGCTCAACTACCTCCAGTACAACTCCTCCCAGCCGCAGTGGAAGCAGTTCGGCGTGAAGATCGACAAGGTCGATACATTGACAGCGAACGCCGTGGCGGAGTTCGACATCCCGAAGCGGCAGGAGGCTGCGAAGGAAGTCGAACGGGAACTCCTGAAGGCGTACGGCGCCGGCGTCCACTACACCCTTGTCGGCGTCAACTCCGTCCTGAGTTGGAACTACTACAAGCGGCCAGAGGCTGTGCCGTTCGTGCAGCAGCACCAGTACGGTCAGCAGTTCTGGTTCGACCAGAAGGACCCGACCTGGGCCGGCCGCCAGGCGTAGCCCCCAGCGACCAACTTTCCCGCTGCGCCGGGAGTGCCGCGAGGCGCTCCCGGCGCT
>JBDHWA010000152.1:0-5658 GCA_039809945.1 Dehalococcoidia bacterium
TACACGGTGCGCAAGGACAACGCCTACAGCTGGGTCGAAGTCTTCTTCCCCACCTACGGCTGGGTGAACTTCAACCCGACAGCCGACCGGCCGTCCGGCGGCGCGGGCGGCCTCGGCGCCAGTGATTTCGTGCCAACCGGCGGCGAACAGGAGCCGGACCTGCGCGGTCTGTTCGACGACACTCTGCCGGAGGACCCCTTCGCGAGCGACCCCACCACGCCGCAGGGCGCACTCGCACAGGCCCCCGTTCAGAACGACCCGTTCAACTGGCTGCCTGTGTACATCGGGCTCGGGTTCCTTGCCGCCCTGGCGGTTGCCGGGCTGGTCGCACGGACGGCGTGGAACTGGGGTCTCGGCGGCCTCGACGGCCGGGCGCGGATGTGGGCGAAGACGCAGCGGCTTGCGGGCTGGGCGAAGCTCGGCAGCCGCCAGCACGAGACGCCACGCGAATGGTCCCGGCGCATGGGCCGCGCTATCGACCAGGAGAAGGCGGCTATCCAGCTTTCGGACGCTTACGAGGAGGCTCGCTACGGCCGCCCGGACCTCGTCCGCATCGACGATGCCGACGCGGAAGCCTCTTACCGAAGCCTGCGTGGGGCGCTCTTCGCGAAGTTGAGCCGCCGCAAGCCGCGCCCGAAGGCCTGACGTTACCGGTGGCCAGCACGCGCGTTGACCGGGTATGAGAACCGAGCCAGAACGGTTGGTTGCGGCCGTCACCGATACTGCCCTGGGTTGGGCGGGCGTTGCTCTGAGTGAGCACGGACTCCGCTACGCCACGCTCTTCCACCGCCGTGAAGACGCCTGCATGGGCGAACTGCGCGCGGCCGGCGCCCGCCCGGGCCAGCATCCGCTGAAGGAGCAGGCCCTCGCGCTGCTCCGCGCCTACGCCGCTGGCCAACCTGCGCCGATCGAGGAGTTCCCGGTTGACCTGCCGGAGTGCACACCGCTCCAGCGCAAGATCTGGCTCGCCCTGCGTGACATCCCGCGCGGCGAGACCCGCAGCTACGGCTGGCTTGCACGCTACGTTGGCGAAGCGCATGCCCCACGGGCCATCGGCGCGGCCGTTGGCGCGAATCCCGTGCCGCTCTGGCTCCCCTGCCACCGGGTAGTCGCTTCGGACGGCTCGCTGCATGGCTTCGGCGGCGGGCTGGCGATGAAGTCCGCGCTGCTCGAACTCGAGGGCGCGACGCCCCGGCGCCTCCTCAGCTAACAGCCGCGAACCAAACAGAAAGGCCCCGGAGTCCGGGGCCTTTCGACTGCGCTGCGATGCGGGTTTCCCCGCCGTGGCGGCTTCGCGCTAGGCGTCGCGCCAGGTCTTCATGATGTGGGTGTACGGGAACCACGCCGTCGGGCGGTAGTTCGTGATGTCCTTGTCCCAGAAGTAGGTCCGGGTGTCGGTCGAGAAGTAGATCTCGTACTGCTCTTCGGCGACGAGTTCCTCGATCTGACGGATGGTCTGGAGGCGCTCCTCCATCTTCAGCTGGCTGCGCTGCTTGTCCATCAGGTCTTCCAGCTTCGGGTCGTTGACGTAGGAGAGGTTGATGCGGCCGCGCTTCGGCTTCATCGTGAAGCGCTCGGTCACGTAGTCCAGGAAGTAGGAGACGGCGCGCGGGCTGTGGCCCATGCCTTCGTAGTCGCCCTGGTACGTCGTCTTCAGGTAGCTCGTGGTGTACGGCTGCGAGTTATCGGTGATGTTGAAGCCGACATCCTTGAGTTGGGCCTGTGCGAGTGTCGCCGTGTCGAGGTACTCCTGGCCATACGCGGTGATGTCGGCGTGGCTCCAGGTGGTGTCGACGGTCTTGCCCTCGCCAAGGGCGGCCGTCATGAGCTTCTTCGCTTCGGCCGGGTTGTAGTCCCAGTACTTGGCCTGCGGCAGGTCCTTCACCTGGCGGGCGAAGGGGTAGCCCACGAAGTAGAGCTGGTCCGGCACACCCTCGCCCTTCGTGATGGCATCCCGGATAGCCTTCCGGTTGATGCCCATCGAGAGCGCCTGGCGAACGCGCTTGTCGTTGAACGGCGGCTTGTCGGTGCGCAGGTAGATGTACCCGCCGATGCCCTGCGTCTCTTCCTTCTGCGCGTCCGGCCGTTGCTTCAGCAACTGGTCACGCGGCTCGGGAAGGAACAGCCATGTCAGGTTGACCTGCTTCGAAGCGAAGTCGGCCACGCGCTTGGCAAGGTCCGAGACGCCGAACACCTTCACCTCGTCGAAGTACGGGTACGGCTTGTCGAAGTAGTCCGGGTTCTTCTTGAACGACATCGAGACGTTGGCCTCGGTGCCCGTGTGGATGAACGGCCCGGAGCCGAGCATCTTCGTCGTCGCATCGGCGGATTCGGCGTGCTCTTTCGGCGAAATCCAGGCGCCGAGGTTGCCGCCGAGGTAGAACGTCGTGTCTGCGTACGGAACCTTCGTCGTGATCTTGAAGGTCTGCGGGTCCGGCATCTCCATCTTGTCGATGAAGGTGAGGCCCGTCTTGTGGACCGACTTGTCGTAGTTCAGGTAGCGGTCGTAGGCGTAGCGGATGTCCTCCGCGGTGACCTGCCGGCCGTTGTGGAACTTGGCGTTAGCCTTCAGCTTGAAGATGTAGGTCAGCTCGTTCGGCTGCTCCGGCATCTTCTCGGCGAGGTCCGGCTCCATCGTGTTATCGGCCGGGGCGACGTCAGGCGTGCCGGCCTTGAAGCGGAGGAGCTTGCTGTAGCTCAGGCCGTTCAGGTACGCCGTCTGGTAGGAGGTGACGGTGTACGGGTCCAGCGTGGCCGGGATGTTCGGCATCTGGAAGCTGAACGCCCCGCCGGGCTTGGGCTGCTTGGCGACGGTGGGCGAAGCGGCCACTGTCGGCAGAAGGCCCTGGTTGTTGCCGTTATCTCCGCTGTCATCGTCATCGTCGTCTCCACAGCCGACGAGGGCGAAGGCGCCGGCGCCGACACCAGTGATGGCGGCGCCCCGGATGGTGGAGCGCCGCGAGAGTTTGCGGCGCAACCAGTAGTTCGAGCGGTCTTCCATTGACTGTCCCCCTGTAACAAGCGGCTGTGGGGCCGCAATGTTCCGATGTTATTACGACGATTGCCGTAGCCGTGGATCCAGGATGTCCCGGAGCGCGTCTCCGAAGAGGTTGAAGCTCAGCACGGCGACGCTGATGGCGAGGCCCGGGATGACGGCGGTCCACCACGCCGTCTGCCACCACTGGCGGGTGTCCTGGAGCATCCCGCCCCACGACGGGTGTGACGCGTCCTGGATGCCAAGGCCGAGGAAGCTCAGCGCTGCCTCCGCCAGGATCGCGTTCCCGATCTGGATGCTGGCGATGATGATGATCGGTGCGAAGACGTTGGGCAGAACGTGGCGGCGCATGATCCGGAACGGTGAGTTCCCCACGCACTCCGCGGCTTCGATGTATTGCAGCCCCCGCACGCCGAGTACCGAGCCCCGCACGATGCGCGCCGTTGTTGGCGTGATGATGATGCCGATGGAGACGCAGACGAGCAGGAACGACCGGGTGCTGTAGCCGCCGTCCGGCTTGAAGATGCTGAGGAAGAAGATCGCGGCGACAAGGGGTGGGAAGCCGAGCATCACGTCGAGGATCCGCCCGACCACGAAGTCCACCCACCCGCCGATGTAACCGGCCAGCAGGCCCAGCACCGTCCCGAGGAGCGTGCCCACCGCAACAGACCCGAACCCGACGCCCAGCGAGATGCGGCTGCCAACGAGGATGCGGCTGAACTGGTCGCGGAAGAGGTTGTCCGTGCCGAACGGGTACGTTGAGGACGGCGGCTTGAGCCGCGGGAACTTCGCCGCATCCACCGCGTGCGGGGCGAGCTGGCTCGCGAAGATTGCGACGAGGATGAGCAGGATGCAGATGAGGCCGGAGGCGGCGCCAACCGGCTTCTTCCGCACGAGCCGCATCGCCCGCGTGGCCAGTCCAGGCCGCCGCCGCAGATCCTGCGGAACCATGACGTTCGGGGTTCTAGCAATCGAAGCCACTACGAGTACCTGATCCGCGGGTCGATCCAGGCATAGCTGAGGTCGACTACGAGGTTGATGAGGACGAGCACCGTCGCGAACAGGAGCACAAGGCCCTGCACCTGCGTGTAGTCCTTGAAGCGAACGGCGCTCAGGGTGAGCCCGCCAAGGCCCGGCAGGGTGAAGATCGATTCGAGGACGACCGTGCCGCCGAAGAGCACGCCCACCTGCAAGCCGAAGAGGGTGACGACGGGGATGAGGGCGTTCCGCATGGCGTGGCGGATGACGATGAGGCCGTCGCGCAGGCCCTTCGCCCGGGCTGTCCGGATGTAGTCCTGGCGGAGCACTTCGAGCATGGAGGAGCGCATGATGCGGGCGAGGCTCGCGCTCAGGGCGAGGCCAAGCGCGAACGCCGGCATGTAGAGCTGCTCGATGTTCTTAAACGGGTCCTCCCAGATATCCACGTAGCCCACCGGCGGCGAGTAATGCCACCACTTCGCCGGGAAAACGATGAGCAGTGTTCCCAGCCAGAAGGACGGGATACTCAGCCAGCCGATGGTCAGGAAGCGCAGGCCGTAGTCCGCCGCGCCGTCCTGCCGCATCGCCGAGATGATCCCGATTGGGATAGCCAGCACCACCGCGAACGACGTCGCGAGCAGGGTCAGTTCGATGGTCAGCGGGATGCGGACGCGCATCTCTTCCCAGACGTCTTTCTTCGTGATCAGCGACTTGCCGAAGTCGCCCGTGAGGACGTTGCCCATGTAGACGAAGTACTGGGTAACCACCGGCTTATCGATGCCCAGTTCCTTGTTGATGGCGTCGCACTGCTGCTTATCGACGTCGTTCGTCTGGAGGACGATGGTGCAGACGCTGCCGGGGATGGCGCGCACAGCGAGGAACACGATGATGCTGATGATGAAGAGAACCAGGAGCGACGCGAGCGCGCGCTTGGCGATGTACTGGCTCATATCCCCTCGTCCCCCCGGCACGAAATCGGCTTCCACCCGGAAGGGATTCGGCATTCTCGATAGTGCCTGCATCTATCGTCAAGATATGTGCCGTGAATAGTTAGGTGACTGCGAAATGCTCGGCGGAATCAACAAATCACCCTTCCCGTTGGCCGTTGGCGAATCTGCGGGCACCCTGTACGGATGCAACTTGGCATCATCGGGCTCGCCCGTTCAGGCAAAACCACTGTCTTCAACGCGGTGACTCGCGGCAGCGCCCAGGTCGGCGCCTACAGCTCCTCCAGCCAGCCCAACGTCGGCGTCGTCAACGTCCCGGACGCGCGCGTCGATAAGCTTGCCGAGATCTACAAGCCAAAGAAGACGACCTACGCCACCATCCAGTACGTCGACTTCCCGGCTGCCGGCGAAAGCTTCGGCAAGGGCGAAGGCCCGGCGGGCAAGTTCATCAACGACCTCGCGCGCACCGATGCCCTCATCCACGTCGTGCGCGCCTTCGAGGACGATTCGGTGCCGCACCCCGAAGTCACCATCGACCCGGCTCGCGACATCGAGACGATGGACCTCGAACTCTCCTTCGCCGACCTGGCCATCATCGAACGGCGGCTGCAGCGTCTCGAAACCGAGATGCGCAGCGTGAAGGCCGGCGAACGCGACCAGATGCAGCGCCTGAAAGACCTCCTGAGCCGCCTGAAGGCCGGGCTCGAAGCCGAGACCCCCATCCGCGAGCAGACCATC
>JBDHWA010000153.1:0-5639 GCA_039809945.1 Dehalococcoidia bacterium
TCGGGCGTCGCGATGCCTGCGTCGACGATGGCCTTCGCTTCGCGGTAGGCGGCGCCGAAGATGCGGTTGAGGAGGAAGCCGTAGGTCCCCGGCGCGTCCTTCACCATCGAGACGGCCTTCCCTCCGGCCTCGCCCAGCTTCACCGCGGCGTCGATCGTGTCCTGGGAGGTCTCCGGGGTGTAGATGACCTCGAGCATCCGCATCGTCGTCACCGGGTTCGAATAATGCATCCCGACGAAGAGCGGCTTGCGAGCCGCGGAAACGTCCCGCCCAACTTCGGCGATGACGAAGCCAGACGTGTTCGACGCGAAGATGGCGCCGGGCTTGACCACGCTGTCGAGCTCGGCGAAGACCTGCTGCTTGAGTTCGAGCTTCTCGGGGATGGCTTCGATGACGATGTCGCAGTCGGCAAGCACGCTCAGCTGTTCTCCGAAGCTGACTCGGCTCATCGCAGCAATCGCATCGTCAAAGCCGAGCTTACCGCGCTCCACGCCGCGCTTGATGCCCCACTTCCCGTCGAAGACAGCATGCCGCGTCTTGTCGATAGCCTCCTGGTTTATGTCGCGAACCACGACTTCGTACCCGGCGACCGCATACGTCTGGGCGATCCCCCCGCCCATGATGCCGCCGCCGAGGACGCCGACCTTCTTGATCTCTTCGAACTTCATCTGAATCCTCACAAAATCGAATGTGTCGAGATAGTACCGAACTCCCGGCCAAAGGTACCGCCCGCGTAAGATGTCGATGCCCGCGCTGTCGGAACAACGGGGCAACCTCGGGGGACGCATATGACCAAAACAGGACGGGCGATCGGGCACGGGCTGGGCGGCTTCTTCATCGTGGCGGGCATCATCATGATCGGCCTTGGTTTGAACGATGCGGTCACCAGCCAGGTCGACACTGCGAACTGCGCCGGGAGCGGCTGCGCCGGTGACAGCCTGCGCGCCACCCTGCTCATCGTCGGTGCGGCGTTCATCGCCAGCGGCCTGCTCAGTTCATTGCTCACGGAGTTCATCATCCGCAAGACGCGCGGATTGATGGCCTCCGTGACCACGGTGTCTTCGAACCCTGGCGACCTTACTGGAATCAGCGAGATGCTGCGCGACTTCGGCATCCAAACTGACCTCTCGAAAGCCCACGTGACGACAGGACGGCCCGTTACCCTCGACCTTCGGAGCCTGCGATCCGGCGACGTCCCGACTGACCCTGCCGGACTCAGCGCCTACCTCAAGGAACGCGGCGTCTCGATCGACGAAGATGTCATCCGGCGCGCCACGGTGTTCAAGGGCGGCACGCTCATCCACTCCGCCGAACCAGCGTCGACACCGGTGGAAACCGGCGGCTCGAAAGCGGCGCCTCCTACCGCGCCGGTTATGAATGAACCAGGGCAGCGCGAGACCGCGAACATTGTGCGCAAGGTCGACCGCGGACCAACCCCCGGGAGGCAGCGCCTCATTGAGTTCGAACTCGAGGTCCGGCCGGCCTCGAAGCCACCCTACCGTGTGACGGTAGCGTCCCTCGTCCGGGAGTCGCTGGCAGACCTCCTCATCGAAGGGTCGACATTGAACGTGCGCGTCAGCCCGCACGACCCGAACGATGTGACAATCGACTGGGGCGAGAATTAGACGAGGGCGAGCGAGTCTTCGACCGCGCCGCGAAGCGAGAACGCGCCGGCATGGCCAATGGTGACGTCGACGAGTGACCCGATCCGCGCCGGGGCGTCGAGGTGGACGAGCTTGCCCGTCCGGGTGCGCCCGAATGGCTGCTCTTTCCGCACTCCTTCGATCAGGACCTGCTGAACCGACCCAACGTACGTTTGGTTGATTTCCTCGGCGATGCGCGCCTCGACTTCTTCAATCCTGTGCAGCCGAGCGGCCTTCACATCCGCAGGCACGTCGTCAGGCATCTTGCGCCAGGCAATGGTGCCCGGCCGCGGCGAATATGCGGCCACGTGGACCTTGTCGAAGCGCAACTCCTCCAGCAGGTCCACGGTCGCCTCGAAGTCGGCATCGGTTTCGCCGGGGTAGCCAACGATGATGTCGGTGGTGATCCCTGCACCGGGCATGAGCTGGCGGACCTCGGCGATCTTGTCGACGAACTCCTGCCGGGTGTACCCGCGGCGCATCGATTCGAGAACAGCGTCACTCCCGGCTTGCACGGGGAGTGAGAAGCACTCCATGACCTTCGGCAACTCGGCCACCGCTGAGAGGATGCGGTGGGTCATGTCCTTGGGGTACGACGTGAGGAAGCGAATGCGCTCCAGACGGTCCAGCGCGGAAAGCTCGCGCATCAGGTCGCCAAGGTCCGGCTGATCCGCGAGATCGTGGCCGTAGGCTTCGACTGTCTGCCCGAGCAGTGTGACCTCGCGGACGCCCTGGGCCGTCAGGTAGGCCACTTCGCGCACGATTTCGTCCATCGCGCGGCTTTTTTCACGCCCGCGCCGGTAGGGAACGATGCAGTACGTGCAGAACTTGTTGCAGCCGTGGACCACAGGCACGTATGCCGTGGGGCCCTCGGGAATGGCGTAGGTCGTCGGCCAGAACTCGCCGCCGAGATCTTCAGCCGGGCCGTCGATGAGCTCGATGATGGGCGCGAACTGCTGGGGCCGCGCGAAGACATCGACCTGCGGGAAGCGCCTCTCCAGGTCATCCGTCTTCAGGCCGACCATGCAGCCCATCACGGCGACCTTCAGCCCGGGCTTCGTCTGTTTCAGGTCACGAATCCGGCCGAGTTTGCTGTAAGCGCGGTCCTCGGCGTGTTGGCGGACGCTGCAGGTGTTCAGGACAACGATGTCGGCCCGCTCCATGCGGTCAGTCGCCTTGAGGCCCATGCGTTCGAACCCGGCGGCGAGTTTCTCGCTGTCTGCCTTGTTCATCTGGCAGCCGACGGTCCAGAGGTAGTACCGGTTAGTCATGGTTCTTCGCGGCGAATCAGATGGTGGCGGAGGGGGAGGGATTTGAACCCTCGACCGAGTTACCCCGGAACCCGCTTAGCAGGCGGGCGCACTAGACCACTATGCGACCCCTCCCCACAGGTGTTTCAGTTTACGCGGAGGGCGCCGTTTGGGTCATCCCGGCCGCCGCCAACGGCGCTCGCTCCATCGGGTCGAAGGCCAGGCGGTTGGTCAGAAAAACGGCGTACGCGAGCGGGAGGTAGAGAATCCCTGAGGCAATCCTCACCCCGGCATTCCCTGGGACATCCGCCGTCAGAAGGAACAGCTCGATCAGGCCGAACGTCGCGAGTGCGGCGCCGGTGAGCAGACGCTTTCGCCAACAGCCCCAGGCCGGGTGCCCGGTGACGGCAGCCGCCAGCGCGCCGGGCAGGAACAACAACATGAACGGCCCGAACGCCGCGAAGGGGATACCGGCGACGGCACGAACGATGGCGGGGCGCCGCCGACGGTCTGCGCGGAACCGCCACCATGCTGCGAGGGCTGTCAGGAACCCGAGCCCGGCGAAGAACAGGAGGATGAACACCGTCCCGCCGATCGTGAACACGTGGTGGTCCGAAATCGTTCGCATCCAGACCCGCATGATGACACCAGCGCCCAGGCCGGCCAGCGCGCCACGCAGCAGCCAGCCACGCCTGGTGACCAAACGCGGGCCCGGGTGGATTGGTGGCGTCGCCAGCCACTCGAAAAGCCTCTTTCCGGGAACAGACATATCTGACTCTCCTCATCGGAAACTTCCGTGAGGGAGATTATAGGAAGATAGCTTCCTATACTGCAAAGGCCCTTAGCTGGCTACACCCGCCCGGCGCGAAAGCCATGCCCGGCGAACCTCGAGCGCCACGACACCCGCCATCACGACGGGGGCGAGCACCGTATTCAGAAGCAGCAATCCGATGGGCGCGGCCCCAGCAAGAAGCGCCGCCAGGCCGCGGACGGGATGGAGTGCTACCTGCCGGCTCCCCCACCGAATCGCCAGGCCAGACAACACGAACCAGCCGCCACCCACTGCGATGCCAGGCTCGGAAGGCTGGAACGGCGCGACCACGAGGAGGAGCACCCCAAGCGCAATCAGCCCCCACGCGCTGGCCGGGGTGAGGCCCGGCACGCCGCGGCGCACCACCCAGCCAGCCGCTCGCTCCATCCACACCAGCACATTGCCGGCCAACTGGACGAGCCGCTGACCGGGGCGCGCCTGTTCGGTGCGCCACACCAGGTCGGCAGGCATACCCAGGAGGCAACGAAGGACCAACTCCACGGCGGCCCGGGCCGACCAGCCGAGTGCCGAGCAGTGTTCCCAAAGGTCCGACTCGATCTCAGCACGCCGTTCGGCACGCGCGGGGTCCGGCAGCCCGAGGGTATACCCGTGCACCCACGCCCGGACGAGTCCGTTGGCTGCACGCGTCGCGCGGTTCATGACGGTTGAAGTCCTTCTGTCAGCCCGTGGGCTTGCTGCGACGCCTCGCGACGAACTGCTTCATGCAAAGCCGTCTCACCGGCCCCGGTGACGTGGTACAGCCGCCGCCTTGGCCGCTCCTCCTGCGCTGCCGCCTCGGCGTCTTCCCACCGGGCAGCCAGCAATCCAGCTTTGAGCATCCGGTCCAGCGCCTTGTAGAGCGTGCCATGCGCCGTGAGCAGTCTCGACCCCTCACCGGCCTGGACACGGCGAGCGATAGCGTAACCGTAGAACTCTTCGCCCGGGCCCGCCTCGAGCGCGGCGGCGAGGATCGCTACCTCAACTGGCAACAACGTCCCGGGCTTACGTCGCACACGAGCAGTTATAGGAAGATAGGTGACCTGCGTCAATCGCAATGTGGGTCTACCGCCACAACGCCCTACACTTTCACGCGTGGCAACAGCCGTCGTCGTCGTCATTTTCACCATTCGCCAGGGGAGCCTCTCCGTCCTCCTGATCGAAAGAGCGGCCGACCCGGCCCACGGCGAGTGGGCGCTGCCCGGAGGCTTCCTCCAGGACGGTGAGTCGCTCGATGCAGCCGCCAAGCGCAAGCTCGAAGACGAAACCGGCGTCTCCGACCTCTTCCTCGAGCAGCTCTACACCTTCGACCAGCTTGGCGGGGGCCGGGCCGATATCGTGGTCACCTACTTCGCGCTCGTCGACGTTTCGCGGACGCGTTTGCGCACCGATTCGGACTGGCGGCCGGCATGGCAACCCGTGCATCCGCTCCCACGGCTCGCATTCGAAAACGAGCGCGTGGTGGCGTACGCAGAGGAGCGGCTGCGCAACAAGCTCGAGTACACGAACGTCGCCTATAGCCTGCTCCCGAAGCGATTCACCCTAACGCAGTTGCAGCGCGTCTACGAAGCCATCCTCGGCGAGCCCCAGGACAAGCGGAACTTCCGACGCCGTGTCGTTGGGCTCGGAATCGTCCGCGAGACCGGCGAGTTCGTGAAGGAGGGCGCGCACCGGCCGGCGATGCTCCACGAGTTCTCGAGCACCGAACCGATGGTGTTCTGAGGCGCCTCAGTCCTGCCCTTTGGTCCTCGCCACCACCACGAAGAGTGGGTCGCTTCCCGGCCCAGGACTGATGTCGTACGCCTCGGGACGGTCGAACCGGCCCGACAACCGGAAATACAGCCCGACCAGTTCGGCGTGCTCCTTGCTGTTCAGAGCCTGCCAGATGGCGACTGCCTTGGTTGGGAAGCAGCGATTCGAGTAGGCGACGGCGAACGG
>JBDHWA010000154.1:0-5634 GCA_039809945.1 Dehalococcoidia bacterium
ATGGAAGAGTTCACCGTCATCGACCGCGGGATCACCTACCGCATCGAGCAGGTCGAAGAGGGCGGCTACTTCGGCGAGGTTGTCGGTCTGGAGACGTGTCTTACCGACGGGCTGACCATCGACGAGACCATTCAGAATCTCCGAGAAGTCCTGGTGATGTACCTGGAAGTGGCCGACGAAGAAGGCCTGCCAGTCCCGGCCGAGATCCGGTCTGCACTGAGGGAACGGCGGGTGAGTGCCTGACCTGCCATCCCTTCGCCCACGCCAGGTCGTTGCGGCGCTGGAGCGAGGTGGCTTCTCTGTCGCTCGGCAGTCCGGGAGCCACGTGATGCTCTTTAACCACAGAACGCGCCGGACGACTGTCGTACCCGTTCATGCTCGCGACCTGCCCATGCGCACACTGCGGGCGATCATCAAGCAGAGCGGACTCACTGTGGACGAGTTCCTCGCGCTGCTCTGAATCAGGCGGCCGCTCACCGTGACACGCACCTGCCTGCCGCCGTGCGGCCTGCCTCTGCCCCCGGATGCCCGCGCTCGGGCGAGTGGCTAGAACTGCGTCAGGATCGGGAGGAGCGCTGTCAGCAGCGCGCCCACCTGGAGTCCCCGCACGACCGGACCCGGCACCGTGGCGCCTTCATGCACCAGGTAGTGGTTCCGGCGGCCCATCCGCTCCCGCGAAATGTAACCGTCGCGCTCAAGGTCAGCGACGATGCGCTTTACGGCGCGCTCGCTGATGCCCACCTTGACCGCGAGGTCTCGCAGGCGAATGTCGGGTTCCTCCGTGACACAGAGCAACACGTTGGCGTGGTTCGTAAGAAAGTTCCATTCAGCCATTGCGTGACTGAGACTACACCCGATAACGAACCTGCGAACAGCGAAATCTGTTTCGTGAAGTAATTGGCCTTTATTTACCGTTCGACATCAAACCGTCCGAGCGAGGTGTCGACTGGCATCGCCGAAACTTCCACTCGCTCGACGGTAGCCTCGGCGGGGCCGCGCTTGCAGGCCACGACGAACTGCTTCACGAGGTTCTTCTCGCCCTGGACGATGGCCTCGCACGAGCCGTCTGGCAACTGCTTGCAACTGCCCACCAGCGAGAGCGTGTTCGCCACGTTTCGAATCCAGAGCCGGAAACCAACGCCCTGGACCTTCCCGAAGATGAGCACACGCTGTTGCTGGGGCACGTACAGGTCGAACTTCGCCACACCAGATCATCGGCAGCCGCGGTCGCCTCATTGAGCGAACGGGCGGCGCAGCGAGCCCCCGGCCAGCAACTGACCGGGGGCTCGATAGCGCTCGTTCAGGCGATGAGTTCAGCCGGGGTCAGCTTCTGTTCGCGCAGGACGACATCGGCGTAGGTGATGGCGCCAGAGTTCTTCGCCGGGTCACCGTGGACGAGGTGGAGGCAGGCCTCGGCCATGTTCTCCACCGGCACTGCCATGTCCTTGTTCGACTCATTGATGAGGTGGTGATGGAGCACGCCAGGGGTCGCGATCAGACCGGGCGAAATCACGTTGACGCCGATGCCGTCGCTGGCTGCTTCGGCGGCGAGGCCCGTGGTGAACCGCTCGAGCGCGGCCTTGCACATGCCGTAAACGGTGCCGCCGCGGCCGGGGGCGTTCAGCTTCGGGTGGAGCGCAGCGTGCGAGGAGATGTTGAGGATCCAGCCGCTCTTGCGCTCGCGCATCTTCGGCAGCACGAGCTGGGCGAGGTGGAACGGCCCGTAGACCTGCACTTCCATCATCAGCTTGAAGCGCTTCTCCGGGAAATCGTCGACCGGGATGAAGTAGGTGATGGCGGCGTTGTTCACGAGGATGTCGACCGGACCGAAGGCGTCTTCGGCGGCCTTGATGAGCTGCTCGCGATCGTCGTGGCTGGCGAGGTCAGCGCGAACTGCGACCGCCTGGCCGCCGGCGTCGTTGATGCGCTTGACCACGCCGTTGATGCTGCCGGGCAGCATGTGGTCGCCCTCTTCGACCGTGCGGGCGGAGACGACGACCTTCGCGCCTTCCTGGGCGTAGCGCAGGGCGATTGCCTCGCCGATACCGCGCGACGCGCCGGTGACGACCGCGACCTTGCCGGCGAGCACGCCGTTCTTGTTGACCGTTGCTGTCATGTTCGAATCTCTCCTGGGGATGAATGCCCGGTGATCTTGGGCGCAGCGGGCCTGTCTGTCACCCCCAACACCAATGTTCGAACCAAAACGGCTGATTCAGCCCTGCGCACCGGCCGCGAACGCGCGCAGCTCGTCCGCGATGAACCCCGGGTCCTGCATCGGGATGAAGTGGGTGTACTGCGGCAGCGGGACGTCCTCGGCGTGGCGGAAGTGGCTGGCCAGGTCAGGCGTCGTCGGCGAACCGCTCATGTCGCCCATCACCGAATCCGTCCCTCGCGGCCGCGCCCGGAGCACGCGGACGGGGATGTCGATGCTCGCGATCTCGTCGTAGATGTCGCCGCCGGCGCTCCCCGCGTAGGTCGCAGCTTCGATACGCGGCGGGCAGGCCAGCACGAAGCCCTCGCCGGATGGGTTCGGGACCAGCCCGTACTGGCAATAATCCCGCAGAACATCCCGGTCCCAGAGGTTGAATGGCGGCCGGCCGGCGAAGCTTTCGAACATCGCCTCTGGCGAGGCCCATTCGTTCCGGCGGCGGGCGGCGAAGTGCTCGCCCTCCGGCGGGGTCATCCGGTAGGCCTCGCGCGAGAGGATGACCGGGTCGATCAGGAGCAGCTTCGAAAACGTGCCGGGCCGGAGCGCTGCGGCCAGCGTGACCGCATACCCGCCCTTCGAGTGCCCGGCGCCGATGACGCCTTCGAGCCCCAGGTGGTCCGCCAGCGCGGCGACGTCCTCGCCGAAACGGCGCCACAGGTAGGGCGGCGCCGGCTTCGAACTCAACCCGTGACCACGCATATCGAGGGCGATGCAGCGGAACTCCGGCAGCCGCTCGACCACCCGGTCCCAGCAGCGGGCGTGGAAGCCGGTGGCATGCGCGAGGAAGATCGTCGGGCCGTCAGCGGGCCACTCATACACCTGGAGGTCGACGCCGTTGATGGTCTGGCGGGTCTGGATTGGTTCGCGCATAGCGAAATACTAGCGGGCCACGGGCTTCCGTTCGCTGCCGGTGGCCGCTGGTGTAGGCTGGAGGCGTGGAAGCGCTCATCGCCGAACTCGCCGCAACGCCATCGCGGCTTGCCCACCTCGTCGCTGAACTGGACGACACCGCGCTCGACGCGGCCGAACCGGGCCAGTGGTCCCCGCGCATCATCCTCGCCCACCTCCGCGACGACGAGTTCCTCTGCATGCGCACCTCGCTCGAACGGATCCTCGCCGAAGACCGGCCCGAACTGCGGTTCATCGAAGGCGAAGACTGGGCGCCCCGCCGCAACCGCGCACGCGACCGGAAGGAGTGGCTGCTCGCTGACTTTGCACTCCAGCGCCAGGCGAGCCTCGGCATCCTGCGCATGCTCGAACCGCGCGACCTGGCGCGGGTTGGCCTCCGCAACGGCGAGGAGGTCAGCATCGAGCGGCTGGTGCGGGCCTGGGTGCGCCACACAAGCGAGCACCTGGCCGAGCTTGAGCGCCTCATCGGTGAGAGCGCCGAGGACGCGAAGGCCCGCCGCGCGCGCTGGCAGTAGCCCGGCTCAGTCCGCCGGTTCGGCGACCGATCCGTCGGGCATGATGGTGTTGCCGAGACGGCCGCGCCGCACGAGTTGCTCCGTGATCTTCGCACCGGTCAGGTCGGTCCTCCGCAGGTCGGCGTAATCCAGGTTGAGGCCTGGGCCGACGCAACCCGAGAGCCCGGCGCCGCTGAGGTTCGCGCGGAACATGCTGGTCGCGTGCAGCGCGGCGAACGAAAGGTCCGCCTGGGCGAAGCTGGCCCCGGCACAGTCCGCGTTCGAAAGGTCGGCGTAGCGGAAGTTCGCGCCGCTGAGGTCAGCCCCCGCCATCTTTGCGCCGCGCAGCGAAGCTGCTTCGAAGTCGGCGCCCTGGAGGCGGGCCTCGCGGAGGTCGATCCCGGCGAGGTCGAGGCCGCGCAGATCAGCGCCGCGGAGATCGACCCCCGGCAACTGCGCCCCCTTGTCCACCACCGCACTGCCGATGGTGACCGGACCCTGCCGGTAGCCCGGAGGGGGCGTGAACGGCGCTTCCGGCGGCGGTTCGGCCGACGGTTGTTCGCGGGCGGCCTTGCGGGCGCGGTCGTAGGCGGCGCGCATGTACTGGTCGCCGAGGACGGCCCAGGCCTCGCGCATGGTGTTCCGCCGCCGCGCGAACTCGGTCGCGCTGATGTCTGCGCCATTCAGTTCGCCGGCCAACCGCGAGAGCGCCTTGAGGATGACCTGCCGCGGGGCGTCCTCGCGCACGCCGATGCGTTCGTACCAGTTGATGTTCGGATCCCCGGCGTACTCCACCTGTGACCCGCCGGGCTGGCGCGGCGCATCCTCCTTGAACCACGAAGGACCACCGGACTCCCGTGATGCCGGGCGCGTGGCAGGCCGCGGCGGAGGCTGCCTGCGGACTGGGCGCACCGCTGGCGCAGTGCGCGGGAGCGCGCGGTCATAGGCTGCCCGGCGGTCTGCGTCACGGAGGGTTTCCCACGCCTCGTTGATACCGCGCATGCGCGTCTCGGCTTCGGGCGAAGGATTCGCGTCCGGGTGGTGTTCGCGGGCCAGCCGCCGGTAGGCCGCACGAATCTCTTCGAGCGTGGCGGTGCGCCCAACCTGGAGCACGAGGTAGTAGTCGGGCGTGGCGCTCATCGGCGTCCATCGTAAATCCGGGGCGCTCAGAGGAGTAAGCGGGCGGGCTGGAACCACCAGCAGGGAACGTTGCCATTTCCCTCTTGCATCCACTTATTCAACGCTTGTAGAATTCAACGTATGGTGAGTTCTCAGCGACGTGGTGGCCGGCGGCCCGGCGCCACCGATACCCGCGAATCAATCCTTGCCGCCGCCCGCGAGGCCTTCACGCGCGCGGGCTACCGCCCCGCCACTATCCGCGGTATCGCCGCGGCGGCGGGGGTCGATCCGGCGCTGGTGATGCACTTCTTCGGCAACAAGGAAACGCTCTTCCGCGAAGCGATGATGTTGCCGGTCGAGCCGGACGCAGTGCTCTCGCGGGCGCTGGCCACCAGCCCCGACCGGGCCGGAGAAGTCATCGCCGCCACCTTCCTCGAAATCTGGGATTCGGCGGCGCACCGGGACTCGCTGCTCGGCCTCGTCCGGGCGTCGGTCACCGAGCAGGCCGCATCGGACATGTTCCGCGCGACCATCCTGGACGGCATCGAGCACGCCCTCACGGAGTTCGGCGTCAGCCAGCCGCGGCTCCGCGGAACGCTCATCGCCTCGCAACTCATGGGCCTCGCCATGGCCCGCTACATCCTCGCTCTCGAACCGCTGGCGAGCGCACCCCGGCCAGACGTTGCGGCCGCCGTTGCGCCAACGCTCCAGCGCTACATCTCAGGCGACATCACCAGGGAGTCACCCCGTGACTGAACCAGCTATCTCTCTCCGCAACTTGCGCGTCGTTCGCGGCGGCAACGAGGTTCTCCACAACCTCAACCTCGACATCGAACCGGGCGTCATCACCGGGCTGCTCGGGCCGAGCGGCTGCGGGAAGACCACCATGATGCGGGCCATCGT
>JBDHWA010000155.1:0-5634 GCA_039809945.1 Dehalococcoidia bacterium
CCGAGGACGCTGTACAGCGGCCGCACTACGGGACCTCCGAAATCCGCGGTCGCGACCGGTTGGAGGTCAGGCTTGAGTCCTGCGATCGAGAAGATGGCTGCGGCGAAGTCGTGCCAGCTTGTGCCTTCGGCGGCGGCGAGATGAATCACCCCGCGCGCGCCGTTCTTCACGACCGGGAGAAGCGCCTCGGCGATCTCGGCGGTGTTGGTAGGCGCGGTCAGCTGGTCGGCGACGACGCGGACGGGGCCGCCTTCGCGGGCAAGACGGAGCATGGTCTCGACGAAGTTGCCGCCCTTGCCGGCTGACCCCGCGAGGCCGTAGAGGCCCGAGACGCGCACGATGAGGGCCTCCGGGTTCGCCTGGCGCACGACGTCTTCGGTGGCCACCTTCATGGCGCCGTAGACGTTGAGGGAGTGCCGGGCGTCAGACTCCACGTAGGGTGTGCGCTTCTCGCCGTCGAAGACGTAGTCCGTGCTGATCTGGACGATGGACGCGCCATGGCGGGCGGCCGCCGCGGCGATGTTCCTACCGCCGACGACATTCACGCGGAAGCAGGTCTCCGGGTCGGTTTCGCACAGGGGGAGGTTGTGGAACGCGGTGGTGTTGACGACGGCGTCTGGGTGAGATGCGGCGATGACGCGCTCGACAGCGTCGGCGTCGGTCACGTCGCAGTGGGTGCGAGTGACGCCGGTGAGTGTCACGGATGGGTCATTCCAGAGGCGCACGATGTCCGAGCCGAGTTGGCCGTTCGCGCCGAAGAGGAGCACGTTCACCGGGCGGATGCTACGCGACGCCTGCGGCTCATAGAACTGGCCGGCGGCCGGGATCTACCCGAATGGCCCTCGCGGTTGGGCGCGCGGTGGCGTTTACTTCTCGCATGCGAGCGCTGGTCATCGCGAACGGGGAGTCGCCGTCACGGGAGCTGTTCGAAGAACTGCTGGCCGGCGACCCGCTGGTGATCGCCGCGGACGGCGGGGCGCGCCATGCGCTTGCGTTCGACCGTGTGCCGGATGCCGTCGTCGGGGACCTCGACTCGGCCGGTGAGGCAATCCGTGCGGCGGTCCCGGCCAGCCACTTCCATCGCGACGCGCGGCTCGACACGACGGACCTCGAAAAGGCGATTTCGTTCGCGGTCCGGCAAGGCATCACCACCATCGACATCGTGGGCGCCGGTGGCGGACGCTCGGACCATGCGCTGGCGAACCTGAGTGTGCTCGCGCTCTACCGTGGCGTTGCCCGCCTCGTGATGCATGACGAACTGTTCGCTATTTCGCTTGTCGAAGGTGAGGCGTCGGTCGAAGGGCCGGCTGGCACGGTTATCTCGCTCGTGGCGATCGGCGAATGCCGCGGCGTGACCACGGACGGCCTGCGCTGGGAACTCGAGGACTTTACGTTGCCGTTCGGCCCGCGCGGCGTCCACAACGAGATCGCGCGCTCCCCGGCGACGGTGCGCGTGCGATCGGGTGACCTCCTGCTGTTCCGCGGGCGGTGGATCGAAAAGCACCTGTAAAGGCGGCTTGTCGGCGCGTCACCTCCGGGGCGGGCGGCGCCATTCCTCTCGTGACTGGCCGGTGGATCCGCGGCCGGTACACCCTGGAGGAGAATCCAGAACCCACATGAAACTCTCAATCCTCAACAGCAGGCTGGTCTCGGTCGGGCTGGCCGGTGCGCTGGCCGTCGGGGTGCTCGGCGTTGGCGGCGTGGCAATGGCCCAGACCGGCGACGGCGGAACCCCCACCGAGCGCCACCCGGTCGCCAATCACCCGAAGATCCGGATTGGCATTGTCCACCTGATCGACAATGCCGGGGTCACCCGCGAAGAGCTGAAGCAGGGCGGCGAGGCCGGCCTGACCCTTGGCCAGATCATCGACCAGTACGGCGACATTTCGGCCGAGCAGGCGAAGGCGAACGCCCTCCAGGCGCTGAGCAACCAGCTTGACGACGCCGTGGCGAACGGCCAGTTGACGCAGGAGCAGGCCGACCGCATCGAAGCTGCCGCCCCGGGCGCCGTGGACCGCCTCCTGAACGCGGTGCCGGGCAGCCACCACGATGGCGACGGACACCCGCGCATTCGCACCATCACGAAGCACTCGCTCGAGACAGTGGCGAACGTCCTCAGCATCAGCCCGGCCGACCTGCTCGGCCAGCTCCGGGACGGCAAGACCATCCAGGAAGTGGCTGGCCCGCAGTCTCAAGCGGTTGTCGAAGCCCTGGTCACCGACGCGAACACCGCGATCGAGAATGCCGTGGCCGATGGCACGCTCCCGGCGGACAAGGAGCAGGCTGCGAAGGAGCGTGCGGCCCAGGCCATCCAGAAGTTCATGACCCGCACGTGGTCGCACCTGGGCGGACAGGGCAACTAAACCGGACGCTATCTCCCTCCCTGGCGGCCTCCTCGGAGCCCCGGCGCCTGTGCCGGGGCTCTCCCCTTTTCCGGAGTGCCAGCGCCATCGACAAAACGCCGCGCCGCAATCGACAATAACTGCCCTATCGCCGCGAGGAGACCAACATGCCTGAACTCGGACGCCTGCTGACTGCAATGGTCACGCCGTACACGCCGGACGGCGAAGTGGACTACGCCCACGCCCGCCGGCTCGCCGCCCACCTCGTACGCTGCGGCAACGATGGCGTGGTGGTGGTCGGCACGACCGGTGAATCGCCGCTACTGACCGACGAGGAGAAGTACCGCCTGTGGGCCGAAATCAAGCAGGAACTGGGCGATAAGACGGTGGTCGCTGGTTCGGGCACGAACGACACGCGGCACTCGATCCACCTGACGCATGAGGCGGAGCGGGCAGGCGCCGACGCCATCCTCGCAGTCGTCCCGTACTACCTGAAGCCGCCCCAGGAGGGCATCTACCAGCACTTCAGGGCGATTGCCGAGAGCACGCGGCTGCCGGTCATCCTCTACAACGTGCCCGGCCGCACGGGGACGAACATGACCGTGGACACGGTCCTGCGTTGCGCCGAAATCCCGAACATCGTCGGCGACAAAGAGGCGAACGGCGACCTCGCCCATTCGGCCGCGATCATCGAGGCGCGCCCCGACTTCAAGATCTGGAGCGGCAACGACAACGATAACTTCCACCTGTGGTGCATGGGTGCGTGGGGTGCGGTCAGCGTGACGTCGCACATCGTGGCATCGCAGCAGAAGAAGATGCTGGAGCTCGTGCTCGAAGGAAAGATCGCGGAGGCCGCAGCGATTCACCGGCCGCTCTGCCGCGTGACCGACGCATGCTTCCTCAACGGGAGCCCAAGCACGATTCGCTACGTGCTTCGCCAGCTCGGGTTCGAAATCGGGATGCCGCGGTTGCCGGTCGTCGAGCCGGATGAGGCGGTCGGCCAGAAGGTCATGGCCGAACTGCGCAGGCACCGGCTCGATGCGCTCGTCTCGGCCTAGACGCCACCGCCGCCGCGAGGGACCCGGCGCGAGCGAGGGCTGGGAGCAGGTCTGGAACGGCGAATCCGAGACGATTGCGAGCATCGTCGCAGGCCGGCTGGAGGCGGAGGGAATCCGCACGCGGCTCGTGGGCTCGCTTTCGCCCTATCGCACCGTAACGCTCGCCCTGGCGGGTTCGTGGGCGATCATGGTGCCCGCCACGAGCGCGGCTGCGGCGCGCCGGCACCTTCGCAACAACAACGAGGGTCAGAATGTCATCGATGAGGAACCCGAGGGCGGGCTGACCATGAACCAGCGGGCGACGCTCTTCTTCGCTGTGGTGTTCGCGCTGGCGGTCACCGGGTGGGTCATCGTCGCGCAGGTGATGGGCTGACTTCGCGGCCGGTCAGGGCGCCTGGACTTCGTCTCGGGAAAGTTCCCGAATGCCGTCGCGATGAAGCACGGCCAGCCGTGCGTAGCGGCCGGGGTTGCCCGTCACCCATTCCTCCGAAGGCGTCCCGGCGATAGGGCGCTTGACCACCGCGGGCGTCCCCGCGGCGAGCACTCCCGGCGGGATCACCGTGTCACCGAGGACCACCGAACCGGCGGCGATAAGCGAACCTTCGCCGACGGTCGCGCCGTCGAGCACGAGCGCACCGTTGCCGATCAGTGCGCGCTTGCCGATGACCGCCCCGTGGATGACGCAGTTGTGCGCGATCGAGGCATCTTCCTCGATGATCGACGGGAGGTCGGCACGGCCGTGAACGACTGCACCGTCCTGGACGTTCGCGCCGCGGTGGACGACGGCGTAGCTGGTGTCGCCGCGAACGACTGCGCCGTACCAGACTGACGCGTTTTCGTGGATGGTGACATCGCCGGCGATGGTGGCGGTTGGGGCGATAAAGGCGGAAGGGTGAACGCGGGGGACCTTGTCCCCGATGGCGAAGATCGGCATGACGCCGATTGTCAGCCGCGGGCATGGCGGTGTCGATTCGAGCGCGCGAAGCCGGGCAGCTAGGATCACCGGCATGTTCAAGGCGATAGAGGTGGTTCCGTACGACGCCAGCTGGCCGGAGCGCTTCGCCGAGATCCGCGAACGCGTTGCAGCCGCCCTCGGCGGACTTTGCGTGGGGATCGAACATGTCGGCAGCACGGCGGTGCCGGGCCTCTGGGCGAAGCCGATCATCGACCTCGATGTCATCATTTCATCCCGGATGCGCTTCCCGGAGGTTCGCGACCGGCTGACCGAACTGGGGTATGCGCACCGCGGCAACCTGGAGATCCCCGGCCGCGAGTCATTCCAGCGCCCGGAAGACACCTTCCCGCACCATCTCTACGTTTGCTCGGTGGACACACCGAACCTGCACGACCACCTGCTGCTTCGGGATACACTGCGGGCGCGCGCCGACCTGCGGGACCGGTACGCGGCCGTGAAGCGGGAGATGGCCGCGCTTCACCCGCACGACATCGATGCATACATCGACGGGAAGGGCCCGCTGATCGCGGAGATCATGGCGGTCGGCCGGGCCAGCGCGACGTTCGAAGATTTCCAGCCCGCGGATGGCTGGCCCGAAAGGAGTTCACAGCATGGAGATAACCGCTAAGGTTGCCGTCGTCAGCGGCGGAGGATCGGGAATCGGCCGGGCGACGGCGCTCGCGCTCGTCGAACGTGGCGCCAGCGTCGTGGTCGCGGACATCGACATCGCAGGCGCCGAAGAGACCGTGCGGATGGCGGCAAGCAAGGGCGGGAAGGCCGTAGCGCGCCGCTGTGACGTGACCCGCAGCGAGGACCTCGCGGCAGCGTTCACCGCAGCGACCGCAGAGTTTGGGCGCTTCGACATCGCCTTCAACAATGCGGGTATCGCCGGCGAAGACCTGTTCGCCGACGAGGCCGGGGACTGGCAGCGCATCGTCAACATCGACCTCACGGCGGTCATCGACGCCACGCGGATCGCCGTGCGAGAAATGCGGCGAGGGGGCAAGCCCGGCGTCATCATCAACACCGCCTCGATGGGCGGCCTCCTGCCGATGCCGGATTCGCCCGTCTACGCGGCGGCGAAGGCCGGCGTGGTCAACTTCAGCCGCTCGCTGGGGTACCTCGCCGCTGATTCGAATATCCGCGTCAACGCCATCTGTCCGTCGTTCGTCGATACGCCGCTGGTCCGCCGCTCGGGCGAGGAGCGCATGCAGGAAGTCGGCCGGCTCGTCGGCGGCATCCTCGAACCGGAAGACATCGCGGCCGGGGTCATCGAGCT
>JBDHWA010000156.1:0-5626 GCA_039809945.1 Dehalococcoidia bacterium
GCCGCGTTCCACGTCTCGGTGATCTTGCCGTCCTCGATCTTGAAGATCTCAATGCTGCCGAAGGTCTCGCGCTCACCGGCTGCGTTCGTGAACTCGTATTCGTAGGCCGACGAGTAGAGGTCGCCCTGCGCGGCTTCGGCGACGTAGCGGAAGCGCGGGTTCTTGCACTGGGCGAGGAAGCCGGCGATGCGCGCCTTGTTCTCGGCGAGGCTCATCACTACGCGGTGGCCGTGTTCGTGGCGAATACAGGGGTCGGCGATGTACCGTTCCGCCGCCTCCGGGTTCGCCGCGTGGTAAACGTCGTCGGTGTACTCCTGGATGAAGCGCTGGAGGTCCATGGCGCGAATCCTACCGGCAGGCGGGGGGTTGCGCTGGTCCGATGCGGGCGCCGGGCGGTGCCCTATGCACGATCCCGTACACTGTTCGCCATGACGATGACGGCTTCACCCATCCGGGAGGCAGCGAGCGCAGCCCGGTCCGCCTCGCGGGTGCTCGCACGCATTTCGACCGCCGAGAAAGATCGCGCGCTCGGGCGCATCGCCACCCTGCTCGAAGAGGAGCAGGAGGCCATCCTCGCGGCAAACGCGAAAGACCTCGAAGCGGCCGCCGCAGCGGGCCTCGACGCCTATTACGTCGACCGCCTGACGCTCACTCCCGACCGCCTGCGCGGCATTGCCGCCGACACGCGCAAGGTCATGCAGCTGGCCGACCCGGTGGGCGAGGTTTTCGATTCGCGCACGCTGCCGAACGGCCTGCTCATCGGGCGGCGGCGCGTGCCGCTCGGAGTCGTGGCCTGCATCTACGAATCCCGGCCGAATGTGACGGTCGACATCGCCGTGCTGGCGCTGAAGAGCGGCAACGCGGCCATCCTTCGCGGCGGCAAGGAGGCACGCCACAGCAACGCCGCCCTTGGCGAACTCCTCCAGAAGGCGCTCTCCGGCACCGGCGTCCCCGGCGACGCCGTCCAGGTGGTGAGCGACCCGGATCGCGCGCACGTCGACGAACTGCTCGAAATGAACGACCTGGTCGACCTCGTGGTGCCGCGCGGCGGCGCCCAACTCATCGACTACGTGCGGCGTAAGGCCACCATGCCGGTCGTCGCCCACGGCGATGCTGTCGTCCAGATTTACGTGGACGACGACCTCGACCTCGACCAGGCAGTGACGGTGGTCGATAACGCGAAGACGCGCCGGTACAGCATCTGCAACGCGGTCGACACCCTGCTCGTGCACGAAGCCACGGCGCCGGCCTTCCTCGGGCGGATGGCCCAACAGTGGGGACCAAAGGTCACCTTCATCGCCGACGAGCGGGCGCGGGCGATCCTCGCAGGCTGCGGCGCGCTGGCCGTCGAGCCCGCGACCGAGGCCACCTGGTCGACGGAGCACCTCGCCCTGCGCGTCGGCGTACGGATCGTCGATTCGATGGACGAAGCGGTGCAGCACATCGAGCGGTACGGCAGCCACCACAGCGACGCCATCCTCACGGAGAACTACGAGAACGCGATGGAGTTCCTCGACGCCGTCGATTCGGCGGCGGTGTATGTGAACGCCAGCACGCAGTTCACCGACGGCGCGCAGTTCGGCCTCGGCGCGGAAGTCGGCATTTCGACCCAGAAAATGCACGCCCGGGGGCCCATGGGGCTGCGCGAACTGACCAGCTACAAATGGACCATCATCGGAAGGGGACAGGTACGGCCACTGTGATCAGCTTCGAACGGGAGTGCCGCACTCCACACTCCGAGTCTTACACCATCCTCGAAGACGGCGGCATCGTCGGCCGCATCGACCTGCACTACCAGGGGTCGAACGTCTACGCGACGCTCTGCACCACCGCTGACGCCAACGAAGAGCGCATCCAGGAACTGATCGACGCGACCGACGAACAACTCGTGATGACCGCCGACCCCTACCGCGAGGATTTCGTGGTGACCGTCTGGCGCGGCTCGCCGGCCGGCGTCTACAGCGACAGCGATGCGGACGACGACGAAGACGAGGACACGTTCCGGCTGAATTAGGAAACGGGGCCGGCAGATTGGTTATCCCCCTATCGTGTCGTTGATAGGATGCGAGGCCGACTTACGGTGGCCTCCGCGTTTTCCCACGAACCCGCACTCGGCCCTTGCGTGGCTGCATAACCCGCCCACAGCGGCCGCCTCCCGTAGAATCGCCGCCCATGGACCCACGCCCTCGCGGACAGACATTCGAAGACCAACGCCGCCGATTCGAAACGAACCCCCTCTGGGGGAAGATCGGCATCACCCTTGAAGAGGCGCGGCCCGGCTACGCCCGCATCGCCCTCGAACGCAACGAACTCGTTCCCAGCGGCATTGGCGGCAGCATCCACGGCGGTATCCTCGCCGCGCTCATCGACATCGCCATGCTGGAAGCGACGATCCCGGCACTCGAAGCCAACGAACAGCCCGGCGGCACAGCCGACCTCAATATCACCTACATGCGCCCCACCATGACGCCGCGTATCACCGCCGAAGCGGCCATGATCCGCAAGGGCAAGACGCTCGCCGTCACCGAGGTCGAGATTAAGGACGACAACGGCAAGCTCTGTGCGAAGGGGCGCACGCTCTACGTCATCCGCCAGAAGGCCTGAGCCTGCGCAGCGGCTTCGCTACGGCGTCTCTTCTTCGTCCGCGGGCTCAGCCTTGCCGTCGAACACGTCATTGATGTGCGCGAGCCAGCGGTCGGCCTGGCGGACGGCCGCCGCGATGTCTTCGACGCCGGGAATGCTCGTCTGCTGGAACGCATGGACGATGCGGCCGGTTCGGAAGCAGATCGTAGTGTCGGTGAAGCTGAGGCCGCTTCCGCCATCCTGGCTGGTGAAGAATCCCGTCGACTGGTCTGCAATCTTCGGCGTAACAAACGGCGTCAGTGGCTCGCTCTCGTTAATCGGCAGGCCACAGGCAAAGCGGTCGATGGCCTCCTCCGCAGCCTTTTCGTTCGTGTAGAGCGTCGAGACGGCAGTGATCGAGAGGATCTTGCCGAGGCTCGGCGGCGCGAACGCGGCGACGTGGTTGGTCAGGCGTCCCTGGGCGTCGAGCTGGGCAGCTTTCGCCTCCGGATCATCGGTGTCGAACACCTCGTTCGCCCAGCGTTCGTTGTCGAACGCGGCGTCATCGATAGGCTGGGCGGTGAAGCCCTTTGGGACATCGATCTGCCGGAGCGCCATCGCCGCGAGGTCGTAGTCGCCGTCGCCTTTGTCGCTGGGGTAGGTACGAGCGTTGTCGCAGGCAGAAAGCACCGGGATGCTCAGCAGCAAGAGCGTGAGCACACGCAATCTCATCGGGGTGTCCTTGTCGGCGGATTGCCATATCGTACGGCACACACCGCAAGGGGGATTGCCCGGCGGGAAACAGGAGTAAACCTTTGCCACTCTCAGTCGAAGACCAACTCGCTATCCAGCAGCTCTACGCGCGCTACAACCACGCCATCGATTCCGGGAACGGGGCCGGCTGGGCCGCCACCTTCACGCCGGAGGGCGTGTTCGTCTCCGGGAGCGGCACCTTCAGCGGGACCGAACAGCTCACGGGCTTCGGGATGGCGTTCGCCTCCCGCATGAAGGCCCGCCACTGGACGAACAACCTCGTCCTCGAAGGCGACGGCGCAAGCGCGACCGGCACATGCTACCTGGGACTCTACCGCCTGACCCCCGGCGAACAGCCCCCGGCGAGCCTCCTCGTCACCGCGATCTACAACGACAGCCTGGTCAAGGGCGCCGACGGCGAGTGGCGGTTCACGAAGCGCACCGTGACCGGAGACGCCTGAGCCATTGAGCATTCCCGAGGGTGCGTCGCCGGCTGAATCTCCGGGAGGAGGGTCCGCATGAAGGCCCTCCTCATCCTCGCGGCCGTCCTCTTTTTCGCCATCACCCTGGTCATGGCGATCTTCTTTCGTGACGAGCGCGCGCGTGGCCGGCTCCGGTTCATCCGCAACGTGGGCTGGGGATACGTCATCGCCATCGTCATTCTCGCGGCCTGGTCCATCTACCAGAACGGGTTCTGAGCATGCGCGTCCTCGTCGCCCCGCAGGAGTTCAAGGGCAGCCTTGCGGCCGATGAGGCGGCGATGGCGATAGCCTCGGGGCTGCGGGCCGCGCATCCGGATTGGACCTTCGATATCCTGCCGCTCTCCGACGGCGGCCCCGGGCTGCTCGACGCCCTGCGCCGGGCCGTCAAGGCCGACACGATGGCGGCAATCGTCCGCGATGCCCTCGGCCGGAAGGTGCTCGCCCGCTACCTCCGCGTGCGAAGCAGCGGCGACATCATCATCGAAGCGGCCCAGGCGAACGGCGTCCTCCACGTCAAGCCGCACGAATACGACCCGCTCGGCGCGGACACCGTCGGCGTGGGCGAACTTTTGCTCGATGCGGCCCAGCAGAGCCCGCCGCGGATCATCATTGGTGTCGGCGGCAGCGTGACGAATGACGGCGGCGAAGGCATGGCCCGCGCGCTTGGCGCAACGTTCTTCGACATGGCCGGCCGCGAACTGCCCCCCGGCGGCGGCGCCCTTGGAGACCTCGAACAGGTAACCTGGCAGCGCCCGGCGTTACTCGAAGGCATCGAGATCGTCGTCGCGACCGACGTCACCAACCCGCTTTGCGGCCCGGACGGCGCGGCACGCATCTACGGCCCCCAGAAGGGCGCGACCCCGGAGCAGGTCGACCAGTTGGAGGCCGCCCACTTCCGCTACGCGCAGGTGCTGCGCCGCCATTTCGGGGTGGATATCGCCTCGTTGCCGGGCGGAGGCGCCGCGGGCGGGCTGGCCGCCGGGCTCGTTGCCTTCCTCGGCGCGCGAATTGCGAGCGGTTTCGAAATGGTCGCCGAAGCGACGAACCTCCGCGCTCGCCTTGCCGCCGCCGACCTCGTGGTTACCGGTGAGGGGAGCTTCGACAGCCAGTCGCAGCAGGGGAAAGTCACCGGCCGGGTCCTCGAACTGGCCGCGGAGGCGGGCAAGCCGGCGGTGGTGTTCGCCGGCCGGGCCAGCGCGGCGCCGGACGTCGATGTGGTCACCCTCGCCAGCCGCGAACCCGACCCCGCACGCTGCATGGAACAGGCCACCAGCCTCCTTCGGGAGGCCGCGAAGGAGTGGGCAGTGGGCCGGGAGGGCTAACGGCTACTCCGTCTCCCGGTCCCCGAGCAGGAAGAGCCAGGTCACGAGCACGAACGGCATGGTCAGCGCAGGGATACCTGCCGGGGACAGGCCCGTGTTGAGCGCCGCCTGGACGATGACCGTGAAGACCGTCGCGAACAGGGCATACGCGGCAACACGCCATGAAGGCTTCCGGAACACACACCCGACAGCGACCGCGGTCAGCACCGGGCTGAAACCGTACAACCCGGCGGAAGTGGCTGCCGGGTCGGTCCCGAGCGCCAATGCCACCGCCAGCGCAGCGGCGGAACCGAGCGCGGCGGCCGCCGCGGCGGGAAGGGCTCCCACGGCCAGCCCCGCAAGCACCAGCACCCCCGCCGCCGAGTCGTTGATGAGGAACACCTGCGCGGGCGCCTTGAGCAACGCCGGCAGCAGGTCGACGTCGCCGGTCGCGGGGTGGGCCGCTGCGCTTTCGACGAGTGCCGGCGGCGCCATCGGGCCGATGGTGACGGCTTCGAACGCGTAGGC
>JBDHWA010000157.1:0-5605 GCA_039809945.1 Dehalococcoidia bacterium
GTCGCGTCGTCTTCGATCGTCACGTGGCCGGCGAGGTCGATGAGGACTTCGGTGCCGAGGTGGACGCGGTCGCCGATGACCAGGTTCCGGAAGTCCCCGTCCGCGTTCACGATGTGGATTGGCCCATGGATCGAGACGTCCTTGCCGACGCTTGCGCCGAACTCGCGAAGGATTTCGGCGTGCGCGTTGACCGTGGTCCGAAGCTCCATGGCGATCCCTTCGATGCCGTCGCGGAGGTACCGCGCGCGGCGGCGTGAGCGGCCGAAAACGCCCAGCGAACGGCGGACCGGGCGGGCTGCCGGGGCGATGGCGCCGCGGAATCGTGATAATGCCGTCAGCGGGTACTCCTCCATGGCCGAAGCTGTAAACTGTCAGTAAACAGTTGGAGCGGGCGCGTGGCAACGCTGTCCATGCGCCTTGCCTGCATAAGAAGGCACTCCTACGCTGCAATCAATTGGGGACCGATTACCCCCATGTGAGAGGCATTATGAAGCGAGCGTTGCTTTTAGGTTTTGGTGCAGCCGCGCTGTTTTCGGCAGCGGCCCCGGCGATGGTTTCGGCCCAGAACTTCCCGCCCCCGCCGCCCACCACCTACTACGGCAAGGTCCCGTCTGGCATCGGCCCCGGCGATACCGTCATTGCGATCGTGACCGACGGCACGTCGTCGCAGGTTTGCGGTGACGGCACGACGACCAACGACACCAGCGGCGTTGTTTACGTCGTCGACGTGGTTGCGAATGCCCAGACTGCGGGCTGCGGCCAGGCTGGCCGGACCGTGCAGTTCTACTTCGTTGGGGCGAAGCGCCTCGCGACCGATACCGCCACCTGGAGCGGCCCCGGCCCGGCGAACAAGGATCTGACGAACCTCGGCGCCCAGCTGGCCACCAAGAACCGCGCACCCCAGGTGGCGAAGGACGGCTCGAACTAGGGCCGGACTCCCCTGTGAGCATCTTGCGAAGCGAGCACGTATGGCCGCACACCAGCCGCATGAGGCTGCTGGCCGGAGTGCTCGCTTCGTTGTGTCTCGGCTTAGCCGGGTTCAGCGCCGTCCGCGCGATTGACCCGCCCCAGCCGGACTTCTTCTGGCCGTACGGCCGCGTCCAGTTGGACGGCGCGAACATCGCCCCGGCGGCGCAGCGCGTCATCGGCATCGTCAACGGCCGGGCCTGCGGCGAGGCCGAGACCTTCCTCGTGGACGAGGGCCCGGGCGTCCCGCCGGCCGACGCCGGCAAGACGGTCTACGTGGTCGATGTGCTGGCCGACGGCCCGAATGCGGGCCAGCGGCCGGGCTGCGGTCACCCCGGCGATACTGTGACGCTGTACTTCCCCGATGCGCACCGCTTTGCCGTCCAGCAGGCCGCCTTCGTCCCGGGCAGCGCCCGTCTCGATGTGGATCTCGGCCCCGAACTCAGTTATCGGCTGCCGGGCCCGATGCTCGCCAGCGATGGGGTGAACTGAGCCCTACGGCCAGAGCAGCTTCGCGAGTGTCTCCAGGGCTTCGCCTGCGCGCGGGCCGGGGGCGCGGAGAAATAGCGTGATGTCGAGGTCGATGATTCGCTTCTGCTGAACGGCGGCGCTCGCCGCCCATGCCGGGTCGCTGCTGACCTGCGCGGCGAGGCCGCCCTGCCCGGAGTTCAGGACCAGGACAACATCGGGTTTCAGCATTGCGGCCGCGCCGATTTCGACGACACCGAAGCCGGGGATGGGCCCGCCGTCAGCCACGGCGCCGGTCACGTTCGTCGCCCCGAGGAACGCCAGCAGGCTCCCGATATAGGTTTCTGAGCCGGCGGCGAAGACGTCGCGGCCGCCGCCAGTGAGGATGAGGATGCGCGGCGAGCCGCCCTTCGCCCGCGCCGCAGCCCGGGCGGCATCCGCCTGCTCTTCGAGGTTGGCGCGCGCTTCTGCGGCTTCGTCCTCGCGGTCCGTCGCTTTGCCGAGTTCAGTCAGCGTCGCCAGCACCTCTTCGAACGAGGCCGCCTTGAACACGTAGACCGGCTTGCTAAAGCGGTCGAAGTCGCGCGTGCGGCCGGACTGGTAAGCAGCATCGGCGAGCACGAGGTCCGGGTCCGCGGCGGCGATAGCGTTGAAGTCGGGCGAGATTGCCGACCCGGCCGGCTTCGCATTGGGGAAGGCGGCAGCCGGCGTGTCCGTCGTCCGGGTCACCACCTCGAGGCCGAGCGCCTTCGCGTAGTCGGCGGCAGCCGGGCTCAGCGCGGCCACCGTCCGAACCTGCCCGGGCAGCAGAACCGTGCGTCCCAACTGGTCGGTGACCGTGTGGTCGCCGCCGGCGGTGGCTATGGAGGCGACGGTCGCTGTCGGCGAAGGCCGTTCCGGGACCTTCGCCGCTTCCTTGCCGCAGCCAGCGAGAGCGAACCCCGCCAGCACAGCCGCCGCGATGGCGCCCCCTGTCCTCACGCGCTGGCGCTGAGGCGCGCTTCGACGCCGATGGATTGGAGATAGCGGCCCGAAGCCCCCTGGCGGCCACGCGGTGCGCGCAGCAGTTCGACCACATCTTCGGGTGTGTCGAGGTCGAGGCGGAGTTCGCGATTCGCGTTGACGGAGACGTGCAGGCCAGCCTGGCGAGCGGCCGCGCAGTGCCGCGCGAACGAAGCCACACCATAGGCCAGCGGGAACTTCGCCGGGGGCTGCATGAGCATGGCGTTCGTGCCGCCGTCGCGGCTTTCGACCACAGCGATGCTGTTCGCCGCCCCCATCGAAAGCAGGTACTCGATGGCCTCGCCCGTCGCCAGCGGCAGGTCCGCGTGCAGGATGAGCAGCGCGTCGCGCACGGCGCCTTCTTTCATCAGCGTGGCGATCGCCGCTTCGAGGAGTTCGTTGAGGCCGCTCGCGCCGGGCGCTTCGGCGATGACCCGGGCCTTCCCCGCCGCGGCCTCGCGGACGCGCGGGTCGGCCGTGAGGACGATGCTTGCCGGGCCTGCTGCGTGAAGCACCGTTTCCAGCGTGATGCGAGCGAGCGTGGTCCGCTCCTCGGCCGAAAGCAGCGCGGCGAGCCGCCCCTTCGCGCGGTCGAGCCGGTTTACGGGGATGAGGACAGGGACGCTCACTTCGCCGCCTCCAGGAAGCTGAGGATGTCGCGCGCCAGTTCGGCCTTCCGCTCTGCGCTGGTCATCATCGTGTCGGTGACGAAGCAGCGCAGCCCGAGGGCCTCGACCGCCGGCTTGAGCGCGCGGTCCTGTTCGTCGATGACGAAGACATCGATGAGGCCGTCGTAGATCTTCGCGACACCGAGGGCCGAGACCTCGTACCCCATCGTGGTCATCATCTTCGCCGCGGGGCCCTTCACTACCTGCCCGGCGATGATCGGGCTGATGGCGACGCGGGTGGCGCGTGTGTTCGCGAGGGCGTCCCGGACCCCTGCCACCGCAAGGATCGGGCCGATGCTGACGAACGGGTTGCTCGGTGCGAGGAAAACCACGTCGGCGCCGCTCAGCGCGTCGATGACGCCCGGCGCCGGCTTCGCCGATTCGACCCCGGCGAACCGCACCGAGCGCACATCGACTTCCGTGCGCAGCCGCACCATGTACTCCTGGAACGCCAGTTCGCCCTCGGGGCCTGTGATCATCGTGCGGACCGGTTCGTTCGCCATCGGCAGGACGGTGCAGGCCAGGCCCCATGCCTTCGCCAGGTTCGCTGTGACCTCGTGCATCGGCACGCCGTCGCGCAGCAGGCGGGTGCGGTGGATGGCCATCGCGAGGTCCTTGTCGCCCAGGTTGAACCAGCGCTCGTAGCCGAATCGCTGGAGCTGGTCGATGACCGCGAAGGTGTCGCCGGTGAGCCCCCAGCCGGTCTCAGGGTTGACCGCACCGGCCAGCGCGTAGAGGACGATGTCGGTGTCGGGAGAGACGTGGAGCCCGAACATCTCGACATCGTCGCCGGTGTTCGAGATGACGGTGACGTTCGCGGGGTTCGTGACCTGGCAGAGCCCCTGGAGGAAACGGGAAGCGCCGACGCCCCCGGCGAGAACGGTATACATGCCCCGGATCGTACCCGCCGGGGCGGGCGGCGTCGCGTGCTCCGGTCAGCCGGTCACGGGACTGGCCGTTGCCGCTGGCGCGGGTGTTCGAACCAGCGAGGGGTCACCGGCGGACGGCGCCGTCTCAGGGACCGGTTCGACCACCGGGTCGGGCCCGCGCGAGCCTGCGCCGAGTTCGACAGCGATCAGGATGGCGAACACCAGGTAGAGGAATGGCTCTTCGAGCAGGCGCCCTTCGGATTGCGACTGGAACAGGATCTCGACGAGCGCCGCCACGCACCACGCTGAGAGCAGCCGCGAATAGCGGTCGCTGTGCAGCCGGAAGGCGGACCGGCAGGCAGCGCCCACGCGGAAGGCGAAGAGGGTGAGGATGCCCACGCCGACGATGCCGAGTTCGGCGAGGATGCTGATGAACGAGGTGTGCGAGAGCGTGGTCTTCGCCCACCAGGGGAGCGTCCAGAGGTAGCTCGTGATGAGCGTGTGCTGGTAGTTGCCGGACCCCACGCCGACGAGCGGATTGTCCTTCCACATCTCCCAGCCGCCTTTGATGAGGAACTCGCGCTGGCCGATGAGCTGGATGCCGGAGGTCAGTGACTTTACGCGCTCGGCGTTGGCTCCACCCTGCATGAAGACGAGCGCGAGGAGGAAGGCGAGCCCGCCGAAGGCGACCACCGTGAGGCGCGCCTTCGTATACCCGCGGATCGGCGACATCATGACGACGAGGAACGAGGCGAGCAGCATCCCCAGCCAGCCCGAGCGCGAGGCGGTGGTCACAATGCCTGCCGCGGAGACAGCGAGCATCGGCGCCGCGAGGTAGACCGTCATCCGGCGCGGGCCGGTCACCATGATGAGTCCCGCAGCCAGGGCGATGGAGATGGCGAGGAAGCGCGCCAGGTTGTTCGGGTCGGCGAAGAACGCGTTCGAGCGGTAACTGTAGTCGTCTGACTGGACGAGGATAGAGCGCCACTGGAACACCCCGAGCACCCGCTGGGCGATGGCTACGACAGAGAGCAGCGCAGCCGCGATCAGGAACGCGGCGACGATCCGTTCGAGGTCCTTGCGGTCTTCGATGAGCGAGGGCGCCGCGAACACGAACGCCACATACATGGGCATGATGAGGACGCCGTTCGAGGGTCGCATCGAATCGGACCAGGCCACGCCAAGGAAGACCACGACAGTCAGGACGGTCAGCGGCAGCATGATCTCTGAATCGGGGAAGAGTCTCCGCGGGTTGTGGCGCGCGCGAATGATGGCAATTCCGACCGTGGCGAGCATCGCCGCCTTCCCGGGGTTCAGGAGCGTGCGGATGATGCCGCCCGTCCCGCTTTCGCCAAGCGACGAGAGCGTTTGCGTGGCGACGTATTCGAACGGGAGGCCGAGGACCACGCAGGGGATAAGGAGCTTCGGTTCGCGGAGGATGATGACGGCTGCGAGCAGGACGAGTTGGAGGAAAACGATGATCTCGTACTCAAGCACCGGCGGCCCTCGTGACGGCCTTCACAAGCATTGATCCACACTCGCCACGCCCATACGATACGGGCCGATGCCGCCCGGAACCAGCGGACTGGAACGCGATCTGAACCTGGTCCGGCGCCGGGCATGGTTGTTCAT
>JBDHWA010000158.1:0-5603 GCA_039809945.1 Dehalococcoidia bacterium
GCCAGCCTCTTGCTGGCGGCGCGCCACTTCAACCGAGCAGAAGTAGGTCCCGCGCAGGTTCACATCGACCACGGTGTCCCATTCGTCGACGGTCACGTGCTCGGACTTCTTGTAGTAGGGGCTGATGCCCGCGTTGTTGACCAGGATGTCGATGGGAGCGAGTGCCCACGCACTTTCAACCATGGCAGCGATGTCAGCGGGGTCGGCGTTGTCGCAGCGGCGAGCGATGCAGTTCGGTCCGAGGCTCGCGGCCGCCTCGTTCAACTGCGCTTCGTTGCGGGCGGTAATGACGACGCGGGCGCCGGCTTCGATGAACGCGCGGGCGATGCCGTAACCGATGCCGCGCGAGCCGCCGGTGACGATGGCGGTCTTCCCTTCGAGCGAAAACGGGTTGGCGGGCACGGGTGCATGCTACGGGAGAAGGCTCGCTGCAGGCCATCCGCGTTACCGCGGCGGGGGCGGCGCGTTATCGTTCGAACCAGCATGGACCAGCGAATCGACGCCCCGGCCGCCATCGCCCACCTCCGCCAGGACGCGGTGATGGCGCGGATCATCGGCGACGTCGGCGACTTCCGCGGCTGGCCGCCGAGCGCGAACCCGTTCCGGGCGCTCACCCGGAGCATCGTCTTCCAGCAACTCTCGGGGGCCGCCGCGAGCACGATTTTTGGGCGCTTCATCGGTCTCTGGGGTCTCGAAGGCGACCAGTTCCCGGAGCCGGCCCAGGTGCTCGCAGCCAGCGACGAAGCGCTCCGCGGCGCAGGCCTTTCACGCCAGAAAATGCTCTCTGTGCGCAGCATCGCCGAGCACTTCGCCAGCGGCGAACTCTCCCTCGACAACCTCGATCACTGGGACGACGAAGAGGTCATCGCCCACCTCACCGGTGTGCGCGGCGTCGGCCGCTGGACCGCCGAGATGTTCCTGATGTTCCATCTCGGGCGGCCCAACGTGCTGCCCGTGAACGACGTGGGCATCAACCGCGCGATGATGAAGCAGTACGGCCTCGAAGCGCTCCCGAAGCCGGCCGATGTGCTGCGCATCGGTGAGGCATGGCGGCCGTGGGCCACCGTCGCCTGCTGGTACCTCTGGCGCAGCGAGGATGTGCGCCAGTAGCGCCAGCTACGCGAACGACCCCTGCTCCGCGTACGCCACGATCTCGTCGTCGCTCATCCCCAGCAGGTCGCGCAGGACGTACTCGGTGTGTTCGCCGAGGCAGGGTGCGGCGGTGTACTGCGGCGGAGTGGCGCTGAAGAGCGTGACCGGCCCGTCGTACGGTGTCGGGCCCATGACCGTGTGGTCGAGCCACTTGAAGAAGTCTCGATGGGCGAGCTGGGCGTCTTCGTACAGCTCCGATGGGCGCAGGACAACGGACGCGGGCACACCGGCGGCCTTCAGCTTCGCCGCCAGGGCGTGGGCTTCGAAGCCGGCGCACCAGCGTTCGAGGACGGCGTCGATCGCGCCGTCGTGGGCCATCCGTGCGGCGAGGTTGTCGAACTCAGGCCCAGCAAAGTCGCCCAGCGGGGCCACGGCGAGGAGCGCCCGCCACTGCTCCGGCGTCTCACAGGAGAGCGCGACGTACTCTTCGAGGCCGTCCGTGTGGTAGACGCCGTAGGGGCTGGCGTACGGCGATTCGTGCCCGGCGGCAGGGGCGACCCGGCCGTTCACCGTGTAGTCGAGGACGACCGGCTCGATGAAGTGCATGGCCGCCTCCACCTGGGCGAGGTCGATGTGCTGCCCGCGCCCGGTGAGCGCCCGGTGGCGGACCGCTGAAGCCATCGCCGCCACCCCGTAGCGCGGCGCAACGAAGTCGGTATACGCGCCCCATTGGCCGTGCGGGGGCCGGTCGGGCCAGCCGGTGATGGCATAGATACCGGCCAGAGCCGAGCCCTGCCCGCCGTAGCCGCCAAACGACCGCTGGGGGCCGGTCTGGCCGCGCAGGCAGGTGCTGAACATCAGCAGGTCCGGCCGGTCCTTCGAAAGTTCGTCGTACCCAAAGCCGAGCCGTTCGAACGCCCCGGCGGTGAAGCTCTCGGTGACGACGTCGCTCCAGTCGATGAGCCGCCTGGCGATTTCGCGGCCGCCGGGCGAGGCGAGGTCGATGTTCAGGCCGAGCTTCGAGGTGTTGTAGTCAGCCATGAATTGCGAGCGATCGAGCCCGGGGATGTTGTCCTTGAACGGCGGCACCGTGCGCAGGAGGTCCGGGCGCGAGGCCGATTCGACATGGACGACCGTGGCGCCGTGGTCGGCGAGCGCCTTCGAAACCATGGGCCCAACGCCGATCCAGGCGAAGTCGGCCACCTTCAGCCCTTCGAACGGGCGGCCACGCGTCCCCGAGCCATGGATGACCGGCTGGCGGACCGTGAACCGCGCGAGTTCGGCCTGGTGTTCGCCGAGCCGCGGCGGGCGTTGCGGGTGCAGCATGGGCGTCCCCGAAAGGCGCACCGGGATGCCGGGGTGGACTCGCCCGAGAATGGTCTCCCAGTACTCGCGGGCGCGAAGCTGGGGGTCGGCGAGCAGTCCTTCCACCGTGAGGATCGGCGCGAGGAGCAGGCCGCCTTCGCAGCCCAGTTGCATCAGTTCGTGCTGGGTGTGGCGCTTGAAGAACTCGCCCACAATCGCGATGGCTTCCTGGGCCTCGGTGAGCGGGAGCGCCCCGGCGACGAGGTCCATCACCCACGCGCTCCAGTCGCGCTCAGCGATATGCGGCGGGACGAGGCCATCCCTGACCGCCCATTCGAGCGCCGTCTGGAGCGGGGTCTTGCCCACGCGGCCGCCCGCCAGTTGCACCGTCAGGTAGCCATCCGCGCACTCCCACTGGCGCGGGAAGTGGATGCCCGGCGCAACCGATGGCACGGGCAGGAGCCGGTTCGGGCCGCTCGTGGGCGGGTCGTTCCCGGTGTTTTTCGGGTACCCGGTGGCGTTCATCAGGGTCCAGACGATGGCTGCCTGCATCGAAATATCGAGATGCTGGCCCAGCCCGGACCGTTCGCGTTCGTTGAGGGCGATGATGGCGTCAGCCGCGGCCTGGACGCCGCCGTGGAAGGATGCCTGGGGGTAGCCCACCGGCACCGGCGGCCGGTCCGGGTCGCCCTGGAGGCCGAGGAGGCCGCCGGCCGCTTCGAGCGAGAGGTCGGTCGCCGGCGAGAGTGCGTCCGGGCCATCCTGGCCGTAGGGCGTGACCGAGCAGTAGATGATCCCGGGGTTCATTGCCGCCACGTCCGGGTAGGAAAGGCCGAGGCGCGCCATCTCGCCGGGGTCGAAACTCTCGATCAGGATGTCGGCCCGGGAGAGCAGGCCGCGCAGCGACTCGCGCGCCGCCGGGTCTTCGAGGTCAGCCACCACGCTCTTCTTGCCTCCGCCGACCGACGCCCAGTAGAGGGAGCGGTCCGGGTCGTCTTCGGCCTTCGAGTCATCGAACGGGCGCATCGTGCGGGCGAGTGCGCCGCCGGGCGGTTCGACCTTGAACACTTCGGCGCCGAGTTCGGCCAGGACCCGGCCGGCAAGCTCCGCGCGAGTGGTCGAAAAATCGACAACGAGGAGACCATCGAGTGGTGGCCTGGCGTCAGGCATGCTGCCTCCCTGGAGACGCCGCGATGTGGCTGTGCCGGCGTCCCAACGGCACCCGGACTATACCCCGGCCAGCGAGGCCCGGTGGGAACGCGTCGCTCCCGCGCACGGTGACTACGCTTGATTGAAATCGCCAATAAATAGCGTGTGAGAGATTTCACAGATAGGTGCTCTGTGATACCCTGCTGCGGGTTCACCCCACCGACCCGCCAGGATACTCCCCGGACTCACTCCGAATCCCTCGTCCGGGTTACGCGCAGGAGGCAGAATAGCCGCGTGAACATCATTGTCTGTGTGAAGCAAATTCCAGACCCGGAGACCCCGGCCGCTTCGTTCAAGGTGGATGAGGCAGCGAAAAAGGTCATCCCGGCCCAGGGGATCGCCCCCGTGGTGAACCCGTACGACCCCCAGGCGACAGAAGCCGCGCTGCGCCTGAACGAAGCCGATGGCGGCGGGAAAGTCACCGTCATCTCCCTCGGCCCCGATACGGCCCGCGACGCCATCAAGCACGCCCTCGCCATGGGCGCCGATGAGGGCATCCTCATCACCGGCCCCGAATTCGAAGGGATCGACAACTTCCAGACGGCCAAGGCCCTCGGCGCGGCCATCCAGAAGCTCGGCGGCGCCGACCTCGTCCTTATGGGCCGCGCTGCTGCCGACTGGGACATGGGCGTTGTGCCGACCGGCGTCGCCAGCATCCTCGGCGTGCCGGTGGTCACCCTGGCTAAGGCCATCGAGAAGGCCGGCGGCGCCCTCAAGGTGGAGCGCGTCCTCGACGACGGCTTCCAGACGGTCGAGGTGAACACCCCGGCGGTCGTTTCTGTTTCGAACGAGTTCGGCGAGCCGCGCTACCCGCAGCTTCGCCAGATCATGCTCGCTGCCAAGAAGACCGTGCAGGTCTGGGGCGCGGGCGACCTCGGCATCGCCGACCAGCTCGGCGCGGGCAACCGCGACCTCACGCTGGAAGCGCTCTATGTGCCGAAGGTTGAAAGCAACGTCGAGATCATCGAGGGCGATTCGCCCGAAGAGAAGGCTCGCAACCTGGCGCAGAAACTGCGCGCCGCGAAGCTGATCTAAGGGAGGTAACGAATGGCTGGAATCCTCGTAATCGCAGAAGCAGCAAATGGCGCTCTCGCCCCGATCTCGGGCGAGCTGATCGGCGCCGCAAAGAAGCTCTCGGCTGAGGGCGCAGGCAGCGTCACCGCGCTCGTCGCCGGCGATGCCGCGCTCGCCCAGGGCCTCATCGCCGCCGGCGCCGACAACGCCATCGCGGCCACCAGCGCCAACCTCGCCACCGGCACGGCCGATGCCTACGTCCCGGCGGTCGAAGCGGCCCTCGCCCAGAGCGGCGCGGACATCATCCTCCTCGGCCAGACGAGCCTCGGGCGGGACCTTGGCCCCGCGCTCGCCTTCAAGCTCGGCACCGCGGTCGCCATGGACTGCGTTGAGCTGAAGGTCGATGGCGGCAAGCTTCGCGCCACCCGCTCGGCCTACGGCGGCAACGCCCGCGCCGAAGTCAGCTTCAAGAACTCGCCCGCCATCGCGACCGTGAAGGCGAAGTCGTTCGACGCCCCCGAGGGCGCTGCCGGCAGCGGCTCGGTTTCGAGCATCGATGCCGCCGGTGAGCCGCGTGTGAAGGTGACCGGCACCAGCCGCGCCGAAAGCACCGGCATCCGCATCGAAGACGCCCCCGTGGTTGTGGCCGGCGGCCGCGGCCTCGGCGACGAAAGCGGCTTCCGCATGCTCGAAGAGCTCTCGGGGCTGCTCAAGGGCGCGACCGGCGCCAGCCGCGCCGCCTGCGACCTCGGGTGGTACCCGCCGTCCCAGCAGGTCGGCCTGACCGGCAAGACGGTCTCCCCGAACCTCTACATCGCCGTCGCCATCTCCGGCGCCAGCCAGCACATGGCGGGCATGGCCGGTTCGAAGAACATCGTCGCCATCAACAAGGACGCCGATGCGAACATGGTGAAGGTGAGCAAGTTCGCCATCGTCGATGACTACAAGAAGGTTGTCCCGGCGCTGATCGAGGAGATCAAGAA
>JBDHWA010000159.1:0-5588 GCA_039809945.1 Dehalococcoidia bacterium
AACACCGTCGGCTGGGGCGCACAGAGCGGGAGCGTGCTGGCAGTGACGTGCACCTGGTTTTCGAACAGCGGCAGCCCATACAAAGCCGCGGTCGAGTTCGATATGGAGTTCGACCCCGACTGGGCGTGGACTACCGGTAACCCGATTGGCGTTGACCTCCAGAGTGTGGCCCTGCACGAATTCGGCCATGCCCTCGGCCTCGATCACTCCGGGCAGGGCTCAGCCGTGATGTACGCCAGCTACACCAGTGGCACGAACAAGCGCACCCCTGCCCAGGACGACCGGGATGGCGAAATCGCCATCTACGGCGCCACCGGTGGCCCAACGAATACCCCGACGAGCGCCGCGACCGTGACGGCCACGCCGACCAGGACTCCGACGCCGGTTCCGAGCGCCACGAACACTCCCGGCAACGGGCCGACCGCGACGCCGACGCAGCCGCTCCCGACAAGTACCCCAACCCCGTTCGGCAACCAGCCGACGGCCACGCCAACCCAGCCGCTGCCAACGAGTACGCCAACGCCCACCGGCGCCGCAGGCGGTCAGCCAACCGCCACGGCAACGGCAACGCCCACCCAGAGCGCCACGGCCACGCCGACCCGCTCAGCCACAGCGACACCGACCTCCAGTCCGACGAGTTCGCTCCCCATCCTTCCGGGCGCGAACCTCATCGCCTGGCCGGGTGGCGAAGTGCCTCCCGCGGTTGCGCTGGCGAACGTGCCGAACCTGCGCATCGTCTACCAGTGGGACCCGGCCACGCGCACATGGAGCCGCTACGTACCCGGCGCGCCCGGCTTCGTGAGCAACATCCCGGTGCTGCACAAGGGACTCGCCTACTGGTTCATCTCGACCGGTTCCGGCAACGTCCCGTTCCAGCCGTAGCTTTCCGAAGCATCGCCGGGGTGTCCGTGTAGGATGCCCCGGCGGCCACGCTGCCGCCGGGAGGACTTGTGGACGGAGGGAGCCTGGTGGCGGCGGTTGGACTGGCGGCGGGCCTGCTTCTCGGCGGCACAGCCCTCGCCGATGAACCGTCTCCGGGTATCAACGTTCACCGCGTCACGCTCACCGCAGTCGCTCCCGACAGTCCCCCGACCGAACTCACCTTCGAAGTGGCCGCGACCAGCGAAGCCGCCGCATCCGCACTGGCCCGTTCGGCGACGTCCGCCATCGCGCCCGGCCTGAATGTGGTTGACCCGGCCGAAGAGAGCGTGACCGCCCAGTGGCAGGCATGGCCCTGGAAGTGGAACACAGACGAACTCCCGGTGCGTGTCGCCTACAACCCCTCGGGCGCGCCGCCCTCGGTCGGCCCGCACGTGATAACGGCCGCGCTCGACGCCTGGAGCAGCGTGCCCTCGTCGTCGTTCCGCTTCGAATACGCCGGCATCACCGAAAACACCGCCACCGTCGCCAGCTTCGGCCCCGACGGCGAGAACGTGGTCTCCTGGCAGTCGTTGGACTGCTCCGCCGGATGCGTCCTCGGCGTTACCTCGAAAGGGGCAGCGCACGAGGTCGACATGCTGCTGAACAGCAACCCCGAGGCCGCTGCGCTCCTCGGTGTCGGCACGAAGGTCGACTGGCGGACGGTCGTGTTGCACGAACTCGGCCACATGGCTGGCCTCGAGCACTCCTGTCCATCCCCCTTCGGCCCCTGCACCCCCGCGGAAGCCGATGCCGTGATGTTCTACCAGTACCGCGGCCTGCTCCGCGCACTCGCGCCTGACGACGTCGCAGGCATCTCTGCGCTCTACCCTGCTGACGGTGCGACCCCGTCGCCAACGCCAACCGTCCTGGCGACGCCGTCACCCTATCCTGAGTACCCGATCGTCCTGAGCGCGGGGTGGAACCTCGTCGCCCCCCCAGACCTCGGCATCGGCGTGCTCACCGCCGGGCTGCCGTGTCTTCGGGCCGTCTATGCCTACGATGAGGGTGACTGGCGCTCCTGGATCCGCGGCGCACCGGAATCGATCCAGGAGCTGGCCACGGTCGCCTCCGGGCAGGCGTATTGGATGCTCGCTGAAGGTTCCTGTGGCAAGGACTTCCCCTGAGCGGCCGCGTCGGTCAGCGGTAGCGGCTCTCGTCGAAGGTCAGGTAGAAGAAGTCGCGTTCGCGTGTTCCGAGGAAGTTCGAAGCGGACGGCGCCATCGAGTCCATGAACTTCTCGGCCTTCAAGCTGCCGTCTGGCTGGGGGTAGAACAGCCCGGTGCAGATGTATGGCCCGTTGATGTCGAGTTGCATCGCCATGTACGCACCGGCCGCATGCAACGCCCGAGCCAGCGAGTCCGCGCTCAGCGAGTTCCCCGACGCGATGAGCAGGTTGCCGTCCTTCGTCACGCCGACGGCGGAGCGCCACGTGATGAACTCGGACGAGTTCACATTCACGTAGCCCCACGTGTCGTTGCCTTCCGTCGTGCGCTTGCTCACCTCGCCCTTGTCCACCAGCAGCACAGCGTTCTGGCGGCAGGCTTCGAACGACTCTTCCCATGAGAAGTCGCGCCCGAACTCGCCGAGCTTGATGCTCCCGTCCTTCGCGACGCAGATGGTCGCGAGGCCGTTGCGCATCTTCATGTACTCCTTGCCGTTCGCCACCATGCCGAAGCCGCCGTGCGGTCCCTTGAATCCCCCGTTGAACGCCACGAGGAGCGTCTTGTAGTCCTCCTTCGGGATGATCCCAGGGCCACGCACGCCGCGGTCGCCGCCGGGCTCTGCTGTCCCGCCAACCATCTTGAGGTGTACCCGGCGGCTGTCCACGAGGAGGATGCCCACCGAAGCGTACGGCCGCGACTTGTCCGGCCGGATGAACGTCTTCGTCATCAGCGTGTCCGCAGGCGTCGAACGCGGCAGTCCCTGCGAGGTCCAGACGCCTTCGCCTGGCTCCGGCGAGGACTGGATGAGCTTCGTTTTCGGTGGTGTCAGCGGCAGGGGGCCGAGCGCCTCTGCGGTCAGTGACTGGCCGATGTGGCGGCTCGTGCCGACGAAGTAGGTGATGTCCCGGGGCGCTTCCCGCGGGACGAACTGCACCTGGATTTCGCGGATGGCGAACGGGTCTTCGGCCCCGCCGAACACGCGGTACTTGAGCTTGTTCGAGCGGTCTTCGAGGGTGAAGAACCATCCTTCCACACGCGCGGTTCGTTCATCGCCGATGACGGCCCGGCTGAGGTCGGCGGCCTTCGGGGTGATTTTGTCCTTCTGGGTGTACGCCGCCCCTGCTGCCAGGAACATGAGCGCCAGGCTCACCAGGATGAGCCGCTTCCAGCTGAACCAGCCGCGGCCCGAAGCCCGGGATTCCACGGCACTTTCGGGCGGGGCCGCAGCACTGGTGACGCCCGTTTCGCTGACCACGGCATCGGACTCGGGCGCCGGCGGCGCAGCACCCGCAGCGGCGGCGGCAGGCTGCGCGATTTCACCCCGCCGCGCACCGAACCTTCTCAGCATTTGCGCCGGAGTGTAGCAACCGCCAACTAAGCGGCAACGCGCGGACGCCGCACGCTCCTACCGGAGGAGCGTTTCGACCGCCCTGCCGAAGGTCACCGGGTCCGTGCTGTCGATGGTCACATTGTGCACATCGACGCCGAGCGCCTCGTCTTCGCGGATGCGCGCGAGGCAGTGGTCAGCGTCGCCGGAGAAGCCGAGGTCCTGCAGCAATTCGGTGGGGATGGCAGCCGCGCCCGCCGCTGAGCCATGGTCATCGAAGGCCTTCTTGATGGCGGCGGCCTCATCGGCGTAGCCGTAGCGGCTGAGCTGGTTGTAGTAGAACGTCCCCATTCGCGCGATGTAGAAGGCGAGGAAGCCCCGGCTCTTGTCCCGCGCTCCCGGGTCATCGCTCACGGTAACGCCGCCGGCCTTCACTTCGACCGCGCGGGCGTCGCGCCCGGCTGCTACCGACCATTCGCGAACCTGGGCGATCTGCTCCTTCAGCGCGCTCCGCGGGATGAACGCGGGCATCCAGCCGTCGGCGATCTCGGCGGTCATCTTCACGCTCTTCGGGTGGAGCGTCGCGAGGTAGATCGGGATGTGCTCGCGCACTGGCTTGAAGCGCAGCGTGAACCCCTTGTCGAAGTTGAACCACTTGCCGTGGTACACGAGCTTCTCGCCCCGCATCAGCATGTTGATGATGTCCACCGTCTCGCGCAGACGCGCCAGCGAGGGCTGGAACGGGATGCCGTGGAACTGTTCGATGACGTTCGCGCTCGATGCCCCGAGCCCGATGATGGCGCGGCCGCCGCTCCATTCGTCGAGCGTCGCAAACTGCTGCGCGAGCGCCCCGGGCGTCCGCGAGTAGGCGTTGACGATGCCGGTCGCCAGCTTCAGCCGCTGCGTCTTTTCCGCAATCGAAATGAGCAGCGAGAACGCGTCGCGGGCCCAGCCTTCGGGAACCCAGAAGGAATCGATGCCGGTCTCATCGGCGATCTTCGCCAGCGCGATAGCGTCTTCGCGCTTCATGTCGAACTGCCAGGTAATGCCTACGGAGAGTTTTCGGGTCACGGTGGCCTCGTGATTCGGTGGTATGTGGCCGGAGGGTACCGGATGGACCGGCCACGCGCTCGCTACACTGGAGCCATGCGCATCCTCGCCATCGACATGGGCACCGGCACGCAGGACATCCTCCTGTTCGACCCAGCCCGTCCGGTGGAGAACAACGAGAAGCTGATCCTTCCTTCGGCGACCGAGATCGCGGCCCGCCGAATCCGCCGCGCCACCGCGCAGGCCCGGCCCGTGGTGCTCACTGGCACCGTCGCTGGCGGCGGCCCCTGTTCGTGGGCGCTCGAAGACCACCTGAAAGCCGGCTACACGGCCTTCGCAACGCCTGAAGCCGCCCAAACCGTCGATGACGACCCGGCCCAGGTCGAGGCTCTCGGTGTGCGCATCGTCTCGGAGGACGAGGCCGTGCGCCTCGATGGTGACCGAGTGCGCCTCCAGGACCTCGACCTCCAGGCCATCGCCACCGCGCTCGCCGCGTTCGAAGTGCCCGCCCGCGTCGACGGCATCGCGCTCGGCTGCCTGGACCACGGCGCTGCGCCGCCCGGCATCTCGGACCGCGTTTTCCGCTTCGAACACCTTCGCCGCACGGTCGAGCGGCGGAATGACCTGCTCGCCTTCGCGACGCTGCCGGCCGATCTGCCCGACTACCTGACCCGCGCCCGGGCGATGGTGGCCTCGGCAGGCAACGAAGCCGCCGTTGCCTTTATGGACACTGGCCCGGCCGCGGCCCTCGGCGCGCTCCACGACGACCGGGTCGCTGCCGAACCGGAGGCCGCCGTCGTGAACCTTGGCAACATGCACCTGCTGGGGTTCCACCTGCGCCGGCGGCGCATCGCCAGCCTGTTCGAACACCACACCGGCGCTGTGGATGCGGGTCAGATCGTGCACTTCGTGGACGGGCTCTGTGACGGGTCGCTGACCAATGAGGAGGTCTTCTCCAGTCACGGCCATGGCGCCTTCCACGCCGACCGCTCGCTCGTCCGCGGCGCGCCCGGAGTGGTTGCCGCGACCGGCCCGCAGCGCAGCAAGATCGCGGGCACGGCGCTGCGCCCGTACTTCGCCGCCCCCTTCGGCGACATGATGGCCAGCGGTTGCTTCGGCCTCGTGCG
>JBDHWA010000160.1:0-5583 GCA_039809945.1 Dehalococcoidia bacterium
GCGGTCCAGGCCACGAAGCGGATGATGCGCCAGGGCCTCTATGAGACGTATGAGACCACCGTTGACCACCTGATGGTCCACCTCCACGCCCTCTTCGGAATGGAGGACTTCAAGGAAGGCGTCGCAGCGTTCCTCGAAAAGCGGACGCCGAACTTCACCGGCCGCTGACCGGCGGTTTCGCCCAAATGAGAGAGCCGGGCTGATTCAGCCCGGCTCTCTTTGTGCCTGGAGGCGGCCGATCAGGCCGGCGGGATGACCAGCACCGCGCGCGAGGTGCCGTGGATGACGCGCGACGTGGTGCTCCCGAGAGCGATGCGCTTGGCGACGCCCTTCCCGGTGGAGGTCATGACGATGAGGCCGGCATCAACCTCTTCGGCGGCATCGAGGATGGAGCCGGCCGCGTCGCCCTGGGCGAGGATGGTCTTCTCGCCCTCCTTGGCAGTCGTCTTCAGGTAATCCTCCGCCGCCTTCTCCATCGTGTCGTAGAAGTCCGAAGGATAGGCCGCGAATTCGAAGCCGACTGGCGGGGGCACGCTGAAGGAGCGGATAACGGCGACCTTCAGGCCGTCCTTTTCGGCGAGCGCACGGGCGACGGCGAGGCCCCGCTCCGCTTCATCCGAACCGTCGAGGCAGGCGAGGATGGGCCGGGGCGCACCGGGAGCGACGGGCCGCTCGGTGCCCGGTTCGATGAGGACCTGGATGGTCGCGCCGCGGACGATCTTGTCGGCCACGCTGCCGAAGACCATCGCCCGGAAGCCACCGCGGCCGTGCGACGCGAGCGCGATGGCGCTGGCGTTTACGGCCGCCGAAAGGACCTGCTCCGCCGCGTTGCCGAGGAGCACCGCGCATTCGACGTCACCGAGACCGTGACGGCGGCCGAGGTCAGTGGCGTACTTCTTGAACGTGTCGACCGCGTCATCCCGCGAGGCGGCCGGCGTGTCCGGGTCGAGCACGTGGAGGAACTTGAGCGGCGCCCCGGTGGCGCGGGAGAACCAGGCCGCTGCGGGCAGCACATTTTCGGCGGTCTTTGAGCCATCGAGCGGAACCAGGATCGGTTTAAGGTCAGCCATACGAGTCGCCCCCTGAATCGAATTCGTTTCCGCAAAGCATGGGGCAAAGATGGGCTTTCCGCGAGGGCTGCGGGTACCATGCGAGTGGCCCCATGGGCACTGTGATTCTGTACGAACGGCCATGGGCCTTTCGGCCAGCCGCAGGGACGATTGGGGTGAGCGGGATCGACATCCGAAGCACGAGGCGTCTGACCATGACTGACGAATCGACCAGCGCGGGTGGTCCCTTCGCGACCGCCCCGCTCAGCCGCCGGCGGTTCTTGCGCCGGGCCGGTGTAGTTGGTGCGGCAATCCCGGTTGCATCCGGGCTTGTTGCCGCTGCCTGCTACAACGACCCGACGGGAGGCCCGGCGAAACCAACGACCGGCGTGCCCGGTCAAAACGTCCAGCCGGGGGCAACCGCGGCGCCAACCGTTGCGGCTTCCAACTGGCAGAAGGTCGACGAAGAGCACAAAGCCGGCGTCGTCAACTTCCTGAAGAACGCGAAGTCGCCCCTGACCAAGGGCAAGGGCCACCAGGAGCTCGCTCCCCGCATCGAAAACGGCGTGAAGGTCTGGGACCTGACCGTCGATGAGGTGGACTGGGAAGTTGCCCCCGGGCAGGTGGAGAAGGCTCGCGGCTACAACAACGCCGTCCCCGGGCCGATCCTCCGCGCCACCGAGGGCGACCGCGTGCGCATCAACGTCAAGAACAACCTGACGGAGAGCACCGCGGTCCACTGGCACGGCATCCTTGTTCCGAACGCGATGGACGGCGTGCCGTACATCACCCAGGACCCAATCGAGCCTGGGAAGTCCTTCACGTACGAGTTCACGCTTCGCAACGCGGGCTCGCACATGTACCACTCACATCACAACTCGGCGGACCAGGTGAACCGGGGCCTGCTGGGGGCGTTCATCATCGCGCCGAAGGACCCTTCGACGTATCCCAAGTACGACCGCGAGGTCACGCTCATCCTCAACGACTCCCTCCTTGGTTTCTCGATCAACGGTAAGGGATTCCCCGCCACGGACCCCATCGTGGCGAAGAAGGGCGAGAAGCTTCTCATCAGGTGGATGAACGAAGGGATGATGTACCACCCCATGCACCTCCACGGGATGGCGATGCAGGTGATCCAACGTGACGGATATCCTGTTGAGCCGCCCTACCTGTGCGACAACATCGATGTGCCACCGGGCAGCCGGATGGATTGCATCATCGATTGCCAGGACCCGGGGCTGTGGGCCTTCCACTGCCACATCCTGAGTCACGCTGAATACGAAGGCGGGTTCTTCGGGCTGGTCACCGTACTGGCCATCGAAGACGAAACCTTCAAGGTTGCAGACCTCCTGGCGACGGTTTAAGCCTCGCCCCCGAGGGCCGGGAGGGGCCGTCCGCGGCAGGCGCCCCTCCCGCGCAACAGATGAAGAAGTCCCGGGCCGCAGCGGGCGCGGCCATGTTGAAGCCTCGCCCCCGAGGGTAGAGGAGGGGAAGTCCGCGGCAGGCTCCCCTCCTCTATGAACTGAACGGTACCCGGGCCGCCGCTGGCAGGCGGCCGATTGCAGCCTCGCCCCCGAGGGCAGAGGAGGGGATGCACGCGGCAGGCTCCCCTCCTCTGCGAGTTCCGGCACTGCGCCCGTACCCATTTTGCAAAGGCCCGCGCGTAAGCAAGGGCATGGTCCGAAGCACCGCCGTGCTCACGGCAGCCACCGGGCGTCGCAGCGTGGGTCGGCGCTCGGCATGCGTCCGGTTGGCGGCGAGCCCTCCCTGACGGTCGGGCCTTGGCGAAAGGCTCCCCTGCTAGTCCTGGGGGTGGTTCGCTGCCCGGCGAATCGCGAATGCCGCGGCTTCCACCCGCCGGGTCAACCCCAGTTTCCCGAGGATGTCGCTCACGTGGTGCTTCACCGTGCGTTCGCTGAGGTACAACTGGTCGCCGATTTCGCGGTTGGTGTACCCGTCGGCGATGAGGTCCAGGATCTTCTGTTCGCGTTCGCTGAGGGCCTGCGCGAGCCGGTCTTCTTCGCTCACCACGTTGCCACGGCGGATCTGGTCGATAACCGCCGCCGATGACGCCGCATCGAGCATCTTGCCCCCGGCGGCTACCGTGCGCATCGCACCGATGAGGTCGGCGGTGTTCACTTCCTTGAGGATGAACCCGCTGGCCCCCGCGATGATCGCGGCCATCACGGCGCGCTCATCGCCGTACGAGGTGAGGATGAGGACGTAGGTGCTGGGCAGCGCCGCGCGGATCTCCCGGCAGGCTTCGATGCCCGTGAGTTTCGGCATCCGGACGTCCATGACCACAAGGTCCGGGGTTGTCTTCTTCGCCTCGCGGACGGCCTCTTCGCCGTCGCGGGCTTCGGCCACCACGTTGAATTCGGGATGAGCCCGGAGCGCCGTCTTCAGGCCCTGGCGCACGAGATCGTGGTCGTCGGCGAGCATCACGCGAATGGTCTGTTCAGTCATCCTCTTCACTTTCGCGAGCGTTCGGTATGGCGACACGCACCGTGGTTCCCATGCCGGGAATTCCGATGACGGTCAGGTCGGCGCCCAGCCGGTCTGCTCTTGTCCTCATAGTAACGCTCCCCAGCCCCTTCCGGATGTTCGCCTGGTCGAAACCGACGCCGTTGTCCTGGATGGTGAGGACGGTTGAATCGGTGGTCTGGCGGAGGTCGACCGCGATTTTGCCGGGGGCGCCGTGGCGCATCGCGTTGCTCAGCGCCTCGCGGGCGATGTACAGGAGGTCCTCCGTTTCGCGAAGGGTGAACGTCTGGAGTGCCGCCGCCGAGATGTTCACGACGGTCGCGATCGATGGCGGGACAATCTGGCGAATGATGAACGCGAGGTCGCGCGTGAGTTCCGGTTCGGGCGAGGTGGTCGCCGCTTCGAGCATGGTGATGTAGCCGCGGATGTCGCCGATGAGTTCGTTCAGGCGGGTCACAACCGAAGCCATGGAGTTGCGGACTTCGGCCGGGAACTCCTGGTCGTTGGCCAGGGCGTCGCATTCGAGGCCCATCGCGTAGAGCGTCTGGATGGTGCCGTCGTGCAGGTCATGGGCGATGCGCGCGCGCTCTTCGAGCAGGAAGAGCCGGTTGCTGCGTTCGCGGGCGAGGGCGGAGGCAAGGCTTACGGCCGCCTGAAGCGAAAGGACGGCCGCGCCGGCTTCGTCGATCTCGGTGAACGGGGCTTCGCCGCGCTTCCGTGTCATGTAGAGCGAGCCGATGGCGCGGCCCCCGGTGCGAATGGGGACGCCCAGGAACGCGTCCATGTCCGGGTGGCCCGCTGGCCAGCCGCTGGACTTCGGGTGTTCCGAGAGGTGGGCGAGGCGCAGCGGACGGTCGCAGTTGGCGAGTTCGCCCAGGAGTCCGCGACCCTTCGGGGGGTCGCCCAGCCGGCGGGCGGCCTCATCGTCGATACCCGTATAGATGAAGCGGTTGAGGATGCCGGCGTCGTCGAAGGTGGAGATGGCGGCGTAATCTGCCCGGGTCAGCTCTTTCGCCCGCTGGGCGAGGCGCTGGAGGATCTCGGTGAGGTCGGCGCTGCCAGCGAGGATCTCACTCGTGACCGCCATCTCGCTCAGGTTCGAAAGCACCTGGCCCTGCTCGCCGGCCGGGATTGCGAACTCCATAACGTTACCGATCCTATCGCGAACGGCGTATTGGCAACACTTTCATGAACCCTCGGGCGGCAAGTACTGGCCGCCCGGACCTAACCGGGCCGTGGCGCCGAAAAGACACTGAAGGGCATGGATGCAGGGAGCGTCTTCGTTTCGGTGCCCAGTCCCCTCCTCGAACGGGCGCTGCACGGTGCGCTCGCCGAACTCCTTCCTGATGTAGTGGTGGAGAACGGCAGCCTGGAGCAGGGCGCGAGTGCGGTTGTCGTCACCACTCCGGCAGCCTGCTCCCCGGCCGAGTGCCGCCGCCTGGCGGCGCAGGGTACGCGCATCATCGTCATTTCGCCGATCCCCATGGCAGTCGAGCGGGAACTCTATGAGAGCGCCGGCGCCTACGCCTATCTGCCCATGCAGATCGACGCGACGCAACTCCTCGCCAACGCGATCAGGCTCGCGCTCTCGCGCGATCAGGGCAGCATCGTGTTGGACTCGCGCACGGCATTGAGCCAGGACATGTCGTCCAGCGCCTGCTGATAGAGCCACCATTCGGCGCCCCACAGGTAGATGCGTTCCGCGCCGGTGCGCCGGGCGTAGCGCACGTTTGCCTTCAGCCCCTCCGGCGAAAGGTTGTCCGAGGGGTTTTCCGGCGTGATCAGGCGCGAATCGACCTCGGTCCAGGGCTCGCCCTGCAACTCGGTCACCCAGAACTGCTTGCCCAAGCCCCGGGCCAGCCGCGCCTGGTAGGCGTAGTTCGGCATGAGCGGCCCGATTTCCATGATGTTCGCGATGACCTTCACGCCGAAGACCCGCCCGTTCCGGCTCGGGTACATGCTCTGGGAGAGGATATCGCTGTCGGCGAGCGCATCCCGCCAGCGCTGGTCCATCACGAAGTGCTGGGCGTGGTTGATCGAGACTGGCCGG
>JBDHWA010000161.1:0-5577 GCA_039809945.1 Dehalococcoidia bacterium
TCGAGCTTTCCGAGTTCGATCATCTGGTAGTTCTGGTCGCGGTCGGCGACACGGGCCCAGAGGGTCTGGACGGCGCGCTGGTCCGAGGAGTTGACCTGGATCGAAATGCCCGTAGTCCCGGCCGGGAGGGACTTGCCCCGCAGGGGCGCCGGTGCGCCGAGGCGGCTCAGGAGTTGGCGCAGGCTCACGCTGGAGAAATCGCTGCGGGACCAGAGCAGTGAGGGCGCGACGTCGGGGTCGACACCGAGGACCTGGAACGTCCGGCCGGTGGTGCCAGCGATGGCCGGGCTGCCGTTCTGGCGAACGACGCCGGTCGCCTGGGATACTCCGGGGAGTTCGCGCAGGGCGGCATCGGAACCTTTGCCATTAAGGCCGAAGTCGCCGGTGCTGGCCCCGGTCATGCGCCAGGGGACGCCCGCTTCGTAGAGGGCGCGCTGGTCGAAGGTGTCCTTCGCGGTGACGGAGTAGCTCGCGGCGAAGGTGCCGACAGCGACCGCCATCATCAGGAGCAAGGCCAGGCGGGCCGAGTTGCCGGGGCTGCGGGCCACCTGCCAGAGTCCAACCGACACCGCCGGGCTCGCGCGGTGGGCGATGAGCTTCGCGGCCGCACGTAGAACCATCGGGTAGAAGCGGAGGATGAGCGCGGCGGCCGCCAGCATCAGGATGGCCGGCGAAGCGAGCAGGAGCGGGTCGGAGGAGAGGCCACCCGTCGCGGATGGTTCGAAGACGGTGCCGCGTTCCTTGAGTTCGAAGAGGAGCAGGCCGGCGAGGCCCGCGAGGGCGATATCGAGGTAGTACCGCTGGAGGAACGAAACGCCGGGTCGGGCCTGTTCGCGGCGGCGGACGACTGCGCTTCGGCGGGCGACCAGGAGGGCAGGCAGGAGGAGGACGGCAATCGAGAGGACGACGCCCACCGCGGCGAACCCGAACGCCGAGAGCGGGATGGTCGCGGGCAGGAGGTTGCCGTCGTTCACCTTCTGGAACGTGGGCGTAAGGCCGAGCCCTGCCGTGGCGGCCGCGGCCAGCGCCGGCGCGATGAGCATGCAGGGGATACCGAGGACAACGCCTTCGAGCAGGTAGACGGCCCCGACCTGGACAGTGGTGGCGCCGCGGCTGCGAAGGAGTGCGATCTCGTCTGCCTGGCGCTCGACGATGACCATGGCGATGAGGATCACGTAGAACAGCGCCACCGCCGAGACTTCGAGCAGGAGGATGGTGAGCGGCGCCTGCTGGTAATTCGCGCTCGTGCGGTAGTTGTCGAGGACGTTCGTGAGCGGGCTGTAGGATGCGCCGCCGAGAGGCTGGAACTCGAGGTAGAGGGCCTTCAGGTCATCGCGCGCACGTTCGAAGTTCGAGCGGGAGAGGCGCTTCGGGTCGGCGTAGGTGTGCCAGGCGGTTTCGGCGACGTAACCGGGGTGGTCAACGGCGAAGCTGCCGAGCAGCGTCTCCTCCGTCGTGAACATCGGCATCACCGGGCCCATATCCGGGAGCATGCGGAAGGGCGCGAAGTACTTGTCGGTGATGGTCACCCAGAAGGCGTCGGCATCGGAACGCGGTTCGACGAGTGCCGTGATCCTGGCGGTGAAGCTGTAGGTGATTCCGGCGACCGGCGTGCAGGGCGGCGGCGGGGGCTTGTCCTCCGAGGGGATCTCGCGGAAGCAGGTGTCGAAGTCTTCGACGAGCTTGAGCGTCTGGCCGACTTTCAGGCCCGAGGCTTTCGCCGAACGTTCGCTGATGGCTACTTCCATCGGCTCGCCGTGGGCAGTCGTCCTCGGGAACGTGCCGTCGACAAGGCGGACGTGCTCTTCGTAGCCGGTGAGCGATTGCAACTGGCCCAGCGGGGCGCCCGTTGGCGCAGGATCGGCGCCGTCCGGGCCGATGAAGAACCTCCCGACCCGCAGGTAGCGTGATTCGGAAGCCTTGAACCAGCCGATGCGCTCATCGATACGCCGAGAGACGGACTCCTTGAGGTTGCGGCCTTCCTCGGTGTTCAGCGGGATTGCCGGGAAGGTCACCTGGTTGCCGGGGTTGTCGTTCAACTGGTCGCGGACGGTGAAGGTGAGGCCGAGGTCGGCCATGGTGCGGGCATAGACCGGCGCTGCCGCCAGGAGTGACGCGGCCATGAGCATGCCGAGGCCGAGGACGGCGAGCAGCCGCCAGTTGCGCCCGCTTCGGCGCGAGAAGAGACGCCAGACCTGGAGCATGCTCCGCATGGCCACGAACTGTACACAAGGTTCCGAACTCAGGCGCTCCGGGTTTACCGGCGGGCCCGGCTTTTGGCGCAGGTGTCCCGCTCCTGCTAGTCTCCCGCAGAATCCGAATGCGTACCGTTGGAACCATCCTGCGGATGGTCGTTCGCCGCAGTCTTGCCAACCGCAGGCTCCTGGCCACCGTGATTGTCGGGGTGGTCATGTCGGCCGCGCTGATGTCGAGCGTCGTCCTGTACTCCGATTCGATCCGGGACCTTGGCCTGCGGTACGCCCTGCGCACGGCCAACCCCCTCGACCGCAACGTCCGTATCATCATCTCCGGGCGGCCGGGCGGCGCTGACTACGCCCCGAAGCGCGCGACCGTCGACAGCACGTTGCGTTCCCACCTTGGGCCGGCACTCGGCGAAACCGTGCACTACGGCCGGTCGGCCACGTTCTACCTGGCAGCGCCGGGGCAGCCGTTCCCGGTGGAGGAGAGCCGTCCGCGGGCGCACTTCCAGTTCGCCGACCGCCTGGATAGCGAGGTCCGCCTCGTAGATGGCCGCAAGCCTTCACCGCCGGGCGCCGAAAGCCCGCCGCAGGTGGAGGTCATGCTGGGCAAGGAAGCGGCGGACAAGCTGGGCGTGAGTCTTGGCGAGTCCTTCGACCTCTTCCCGTTCTGGCGGACGGACAAGGCGCCGGTGCGCGTGACGCTGGTTGGCCTCATCGAGCCGCGCGACCTTTCGGACCCGTACTGGTTCGGCAAGACGGACCGCTTCGTTTCGGACACGCAGAACTGGGACACGTATCCCTTCTGGGTGGATGAAGCGACCGTGAACCAGGTGCTGGCGAAGTACCTGCCGGACATGGACAGCAGCGTCGAAACGTACGGCCTCGTGGCTATTAGCCACATCAACGCGCGGAACGCGAAGAGCATCGAAGACGGCGTGCGCTCGCTCGACCCCGCGATGCGCGAGCAGGTGAGTGGCGCCAGCTCAGAATCGAAGCTGGCCGACATCGTTTCGAGTTATCGCACGAAGCTGTTCTTCACCCGGCTCCCGCTGTTCGCCCTGATGCTCCAGGTGGTCGGGATCGCGCTGTACTACCTGGTGATGGTGTCAACGATGCTGGTGGAGCGGCAGGCCGGGGAGATTGCCTTGTTGCGTTCGCGGGGTGCGAGCAGCCGCCAGGTTGTGATGATCTACGTGATCGAAGGGCTGGTGATCTGCGGGGTTGCCGCGCTGGCGGGCCCGTACCTCGCGGCGGCGGGCATCTCGGTGCTGGGCTACACGCCTCCGTTCGAGAACCTGAGCGGGAACGCTGCCCTTTCGGTACCCATTTCCCGGCTGGCGTTTGCGGCGGCAGCCGGGGGCGCCGTGCTGGCATTCGCGGCGCTGCTCTTTCCCGCGTGGCGGGCCGCCCGCCAGAGCACGATCGACTACAAGCATTCCCTCGCGCGGCCGCAAACGCAGCCGATTTTCCTGCGCTACTACATGGACCTCGTGCTCGTGGGGGTTGGTGCGTTCCTGTTCTACCAGCTGCGCGAGAAGGGTTCGCTGGTGACCGAGAAGCTATTCGGCGGCCTCTCCGCCGACCCGCTCCTGCTGGCCTCGCCGACGCTGTTCATGCTGATGGTGGCGCTCGTCTTCCTGCGGCTGTTCCCGCTCGCGCTGAGGCTGGCGGCGTGGGCTACACACCGGCTCGAAAGCCCGACGGTCGCGCTCGGCCTTTCCCGCATGACGCGCGCGCCGATGCAGTACAGCCGGCTCATCCTGCTGCTTCTGCTGGCGACGGCTGTTGGCATGTTCGCCGCAGGCTACCGGGCCACCCTCGAACGCGGGTACGACGACCGTGCGGCCTACACCGCCGGGGCCGAATCCCGGCTCGAAAACATCCGCCAGCCGGTGAACGTCTCCGACGAGACGCTGCGGACGACCGTGCTCAACGCCACGGGCGCCAGCGCGGCCTCGCTGGGGGCGCGCGGCATCGGGTCCTACAACCTGTCGCAGTACAGTTCGGTCGGCCTCGTGGTGGACGCCATCGACCCGGCGACCTTCGCGAACGTGGCCTACTGGCGCGACGACTTTGCGGGAGCGTCGCTCCACTCGCTGTTGGACCGGCTCAAGATCACGCCGGTGAGCAACCCGGGCGCGAAGATGGTTCCAGCAGGCGCGCGAACCATCGGGCTCTGGGCACAGTTCCCCTACAACCCGAACGTAGCGACCATCGGTATCCGCACCCAGGACCCAAACGGGCTCTACTGGGAGTACACGCTGACGACCAGCACGGCGGCTCGCCCCGGTGAGTGGCGCTTCTTCGCTGCCGACCTCACACGCCCGGCGCAGCTTCGCTTCAACCCGCAACTGGCCTATTCGATGGACACCGAGAAGCGGCTCGACGCGGTCTACATCCGGATCACCGGCGCGCCGCCGCAAGTCCCGGAGCGGGTCACCATCCTCATCGATGACATCCAGGTCTCACCGGCCGCACTGGGGACGGTCCCGGGCATCGGCGCAACGCTCGCCGTACCCGCGACGGGCTTCGCCGATGGCACGGTCATCGAGGGTTTTGATGACATGAGTCCCTACGCCCTCATTACCGGGGTCTCGCTCGGCGACCCGGGAGCGATTTCGGCGGCCCCGCAGCAGGGCCACGGAGGGGGTGACGCTGCGCGTATTTCGTTCACACGCCAGCGCGGACTCTCGTCCATCGTCGGGCTCCGGGGTGTGCGGACCGATGGCCCGCTCCCGGTCATCGCCGAGGACGAGTTCAAGAAGGTGTCCGGCAAGGACGTCGGCGACGAGTTCACAGTGTTCATGAACCGCCAGTACGTGACGGTGAAGCTGGTGGGCACCTTCAAGTACTTCCCCGGGTTCGACCCGGCGCGCCCGGAGATGCTGATGGTCGCGGATCTTGCGGCGGCACGGGAACTGGCTGCCACGGTCCCGTCGGCCGCCGACGGCCTGTACGCGAACGAAGCGTGGATGACGGCGGCAGCCCCGGGCGTGATGACCCGTGAGGAACTTCAGGCGAAGGGCGTCCAGGCGGACAAGATCCTCGACCGGCGGGATGTTCGCGCCGCCCAGGACGCCGATCCTCTTGTGGCCGCCAGCTGGGAGGGCATCCTCTTCCTGTCATTCGCTGCGGTGCTGCTGCTGACCGGTCTTGGCTTCGCGGTGTACGCCACGCTGGCCGCCCAATCGCGGTCACTGGAGTTCGCCATCCTCCGGACGATGGGCTACACGAGCCGGCAGGTGCTCTCGCTGGTGAGCTTCGAACAGCTCTTCGTGATCGTGGCGGGGGTCGTTGCCGGGACCGTGCTCGGATTCCCGCTGGGGCGCCTGATGATCGGCTACCTTGGCGTGACCGAATCGGGCGTCGACCCGGT
>JBDHWA010000162.1:0-5528 GCA_039809945.1 Dehalococcoidia bacterium
GGCGCGGGCAGCGACCTCGCCAGCCTTCAAACCCGGGCCGTCCGGGACGGCGACGACTTCGTCATCAACGGCCAGAAAATCTGGACCTCCAACGCCCACCACGCCGACTGGATCCTGCTGCTCACGCGGACAGACCCGGAAGCCCCGAAGCATCGCGGCATCTCGATGTTCCTCGTCGACATGAAGACACCAGGTATCACTATCCGGCCGCTCATCCAACTCACGGGTGTGCACGGCTTCAACGAGGTGTACTTCGATGACGTGCGCGTTCCCGCCAAGAACATGGTGGGCGAACTGAACCGAGGCTGGTACGCGGCCACCACGACACTCGACTTCGAACGCTCAGGCATCGAGCGCAACCTCGTCGCCCGGCGCGATTGGAACCGCACGTACGGCCTCCTGCGGTCGGGGACAGTTTCGGGGCTCGCCTCCCGGCCAACCGTCTGGCGGCACCAGGTCGCAGACCTGTTCATCGCCGTCGAAGCCGGCCAGTGGATGGCTCGCCGGGTCGCCTATCTCCAGAGCAAGGGGCTCGTCCCAAACTACGAAGCCTCGATGTCGAAGACGTTCAACTCCGAGCTTGGGCAGCGCGTCGCCGACTTCAGCGTGAACGTCCTCGGGCTGCCCGGCCAGCTGCGCGACGGCGCCCACGCACCGGCCAACGGCGTGCCGGCGTTCCGCTTCCTCGATGCGCGCCGGCTGACCATCGGCCAGGGCACGAGCGAAATCAACCGCAACATCATCGCGACCCGGGGTCTCGGCCTGCCGAGATAACCCGGGGGCTTACGTCCCGGCCACCGTCATCGACTTCACGCGAATCGTCGGCGCCGCCGAGGACCCGAACCAGGTGAGGTCGTTCGCCACCATGTCCACGTCCCTGAGCATCGCCTCCATCTGGCCCGAGATGTTGACCTCCGTCACCGGGAAGGCAAGCCGTCCGTTCTCGATCCAGAACCCTGCCGCCCCGCGCGAGTAGTCGCCAGTCGTGGGGTTGAACCCGTTCCCCATCAAGGACGTGACGTAGAACCCTTCCGAAACACCGGCCACAACCGCTTCCGGCGTGTCCGCGCCTGCTTCGAACACCATCGTTGAGACACCGGGCGCTGGCAGGGTCTCGATGCCGCGCTGGGCGCTCCCCGTGGTGCGGTTCTTGGTGCGGCGAGCCGTGTAGCAATCGAAGAGGAACCCTCTGAATGCTCCGCTGCGGATGATGTCGTTCCGCCTCGTCGCCACACCTTCGCCGTCGAATGGCCGAGCGCCGAGGCGACCCGCCAGCCTCGGGTCATCGACGATGGTCACGAGCGGCGAGCCGATGGTGTCACCGAGGCGGTCTGCGAGGAAGGTGGCCCCGCGATACAGGGCGGAGCCGCTCACGCAGCCGACCAGGTCGCCGGCCAGCGCCACTGTCATCATCGGTTCGAAAACCACCGGAACCTGCCGCGTCGGCATCTTCCGCGCGCCAATCTGGTCCACCGTGCGGCGCGCCGCGACCCGGCCCACGTCCTCCGGGTCGAGCAGCCGGTGGAGCGCGCGTTCCGCGGAATACCAATAGCCGTTCCGCTTCTTGCCTTCTTCATCATCGGCGATGGCCTCGACCATCAGGGAGATGCTGGTTGAGGGGTAGGCGCCCTCGAACCCGAGCGAGTTGGCGAGCGCGAACTGGCCCACCCTCGTCGACAGGCTCGCGCCGTCGGAATTGTTGATTCGCTTATCGAAGGCGAACGCGGCCCCTTCGCACGCCCGGGCCATCGCGACCTTTCGCTCCGTCGAAAGCGACTCAATCTGCTCGTCGTACAGCCCAAGGCCATCCGCGTTCGTGACGTTCGAGAGCTCGGCCGGCGAAGGCAGGCCCGCAAATTCGTCCGGCTCCGAAATCGAAGCCAGGTCCACCGCGTCGCGCACAAACTGTTCCAGCGAAGCGGGCGACAGGTCCGACGTCGAGCACACGGCCGTCCTTCCCTGGTTTATGACACGAAGGCCGAGCGCCATGGAGCCAGCCTCGATGAGCTTCTCCAGTTCGCCAAGCCTGACGGTGACGTTCGATTCCGTGTACATCGAAACGATGGCGTCGCACTGCTCGGCGCCGGCGCGGCGAGCGAGCGAGACGACGTTTCGGGCGATTTCCAGTGCGCCGGGACCTTCCATCTGAACGCTCCTTAGACCTTTGTGCCGCCAACGGTGATGCCGCTGACGAGCACGGTCGGCATGCCGACTCCCACGGGCACCGACTGCCCGTCTTTGCCGCAGGTCCAGCGGCCATCGGAAAGCTGGTAGTCGTTGCCGACGGCAGTGACGCGCGACAGCACCTCGGGGCCGTTCCCGATGAGCATCACGTTCTTCAGCGGCGCCGTGACCTTGCCGCCTTCGATGAGGTATGCCTCAGTGACCGAGAAGACGAAGTCGCCGTTCGAGATGTTGACCTGCCCGCCGGAGTAGGAAACGGCATAGATACCCCGGTCCACGCCCCGGATGATCTCGTCGGGTGTGCTCTGGCCGGGCAGCATAAAGGTGTTCGTCATGCGCGGCATGATGTAGTCCTTGAACGTCTGCCGGCGGCCCGAACCCGACGGCGCAACGCCGAAGTGCCGCGCGCTCACCTCATCGTGCAGGTAGCCACGCAGCGTTCCCCCCTCGATGAGTACATTTCGGGTCGCAGCGTTTCCCTCGTCGTCCACGTTAATGGATCCGCGCGAGTCCGCGATCGTCCCGTCATCAACGACCGTGACCAGTGGACTCGCGACGGGCTGCCCCACGCGGCCAGAGTAGTTGCTCGTGCCCTTCCGGTTGAAGTCGGCCTCGAGGCCGTGACCGACCGCTTCGTGCAGCAGCACACCACTGTCACCGGCTGCCAGCACCACGGGAAGTGTCCCCGCTGGCGCTTCGATGGCGCCCTGCTGGAGGACGGCCTGGCGTGCCGCCTCCCGCGCCAGCTCTTCGGGCGTCACCCGGTCGAAATACTCGATGCCGAGCCGGCCGCCGCCACCGGTGCGGGCTACCTGGCGGCTCTGCCCGTTCTGCGAGAGTGCGGAGACGTTGAACCGGATGAGCGGCTGGATGTCGCCCACGACTTTGCCATCGCTGCGAGCGATCATCACGTACTTCAGTTCGTCGCCAATGCTCGCATCGAGCCGCCCAATGCTGGGGTCGTACCCGCGGGCCGCGCGGTCGGCGCGCTCCAGCAGGGCGACCTTACGGGCTGCGGGCTCGTCGGTCAGCGGGTCCGTGGTCGAATAGAACGAGCCGGCCTGGAGCATCGGCGTCGCATCCACGGGGACAGGCCGCTCGTCAGCCGTGCCGATACGGGAGGCCGTCTCCGCGGCGCGGCGCATCGCCTCCATCTCCAGCGATTCCGTGTACGCGTAGCCGATGGCGTCACCCTTGACGACGCGGATGCCAACCCCCTGGGCGACGTTCCGCGAGGCTGACTTGACCCGCTGGTCCTCCCACTGGATCGCCGAGTTCGTGCGGTGTTCGAAGAAGAGTTCGGCGAAGTCGCCGCCGCGGCTAAGCGCGATTGAAAGCAGCGAGGACATCGCCACGCTGTCGATGTTGTAGCGGGAAGCGAAGAATTCGAGCGAAGCGGCGCCCGGGTTGGTCATCCAGCCATCCTCCGGAAGAACTCATTCCATCGTAGCCGATGACTGTCGCAGGCTTTCGGAAAGTGGGGCTTCTGCCCGCTCGGGTCAGGGAGTTGGAGCCCTTCGGACGGTGGCCCCTTCGCAGATCGTTGTGTACGTTCGAATTATCGGGCAGCAGCCAGCGCCCGGGGACTGTGCTTGGCTTCTCCCGCCCTGTCTGCGCCTGCCTCCCGGGCTTCCGGCAACGGCCTCACCGCGCCGGGCCGTCCACTCGCCGCACTTCGCCACCGCGACTTCCGTTTCCTCCTTGGCTCCACCATGGCCCTGCAGATTGGCTCGTGGGTGCAGACCATCGGCCAGGGTTGGCTCGTCAAGCACGACCTCAACGGTTCGGCCACGGACCTCGCGACCGTCGCCCTCCTGCGCGGCGCGTTCCTTGTCCTGCTTTCGCCCTTCGGCGGCTACCTCGCGAGCAAGTACGAACGCCGGAACCAATTGATGGTCTACACCACGGGAAGCGCAGCCATCGCCGCCGCGCTTACCGTCCTCGTCTGGTCGGGCCACATCCAGATCTGGATGGTCTACATCTTCGCGGCAGCGGCGGGCATGGTTGAAGCCCTCGCCGGACCGATCCGCAACCTCCTCGTGTTCGACACCGCCGGCCGGGACGAGATGACGAACGCCGTCGCCCTCAATGCCCTCGGCGGCAACGCGATGCGCGTCATCGGGCCGGCCATCGGCGGCGTCCTCATCGGTGCGATTGATACACAGGGAACCTTCGCCGCGCAGGCTATCTTCCTCTGTATCGCCGCCCTCCTCACCTCGCGGTTGCGCCCCAGCCCGGCGGACCGCGGCGATGCGAAAGAGGGCATCTTCTCCAACATGGTGGCAGGCCTGAAGTACGTGGTCCGTGACCGCAGGATGGGCCAGATTGTGACGATGGCGATCCTGCCCAGCATCCTTGTCTACCCCTATGTGACGTTCCTCCCGGTCTTCGCCACCGACGTGCTGCACAAGGATCAGACCGCCTACGGCTACCTCGCGGCCGCTGTCGGACTCGGCTCTCTACTCGGTGGCGGCATCGTCGCGGCCACTTCCAACCGCGAGCGGCTCGGCCCGCCGATGATGTGGGGCTGCTTCTTCTACTGCGCTTCGGTCGGCGCCTTCACGCTTTCCCGGAACCTCTGGTTGGCTGTCGCGGTGCTGGCCGTCGCAGGAATCTTCCACAGCGTCTACTCCGCGTTCAACGCATCGCTCATGCAGATGAAGGCCGAGCCCGAGTACCGCAGCCGGGTGGTTGCACTCCAGACGATGACATGGGGCCTGACGCCGTTCGCCGGGCTGCTCATGGGCAAAATGATCGACATCTGGGGCGCTCCCCATGTCGTCGGCGGCTGGATGGTGCTGGCTGCCGTTCTGACCCTTGCCATCACTGCGGGTTCCCGCGAGTTGCGCAGGATTTAGCGGCGTGGAAGACCTGCTCGCCGCCATCCAGCCCGGCCTTCGCAAGCTCGACCCGTCGGGCGGCCTCACCCCCGAGCCGGGCGACCCCGCGGAACTCGATGGGGTCACGTCCCTTTTCGTCGTCGACCTCGAGATGAGCGGGCCGAACGCCGCCATCCACGAAATCCTCGACATCGCCGGGGTGCGAGCCACACTCGCGCCGAAGTTCCCGGAAGAAGAAGCCTGGGGCAGTCGCGTGCGCCCGAAGCGCATCGGCAACGCCGTCCCGGCGGCGCTCAAGGTCGTCGGGTATACCCCGAAAGCATGGAAGACCGCCCTCGAACTCGAAGCGGCGTGGACCAGGTTCAGCACGCTCGGCCATGGCGCAGTCATCACTGGCTGGGGCATCTCGCAGGACATGGCGTTCCTCGTCGAAACCTTCCGCCGGCTGGAACAGCCGTGGCCCTTCGCACCGGTCGCGCTCGACGTCCAGCCCATCGCCCGCGG
>JBDHWA010000163.1:0-5487 GCA_039809945.1 Dehalococcoidia bacterium
TCGGAACGAGGAAGCATGGTGCGACGGTTGGTTCCGTCGTATTCCCACATCTCGTCGCCTTCGACGTAGTTGAAGGTGATGCGGGCATCGGGGATGAACGACTGGATCGGTTCGACGAGGCCTTTCAGGATAGCGCGCTCGGTGTCACCGGTGGCGGCCGCCGCTGCCGCCTCGGCGAGGATGCGCTGGTCGTCTGCGTCCTGCTGGCGGCGCTGACTCTCGCGCAGGTTCGCCATCGCCGGGCCGATGATCCCGGCAGTGAGCCGGCAAAGCCGCAGGTCGCGCTCCGTGAACCGGTAGCCGGGGTCGGTTGTGCCCAGGAAGAACAGGCCGATCTTCTCGCCCTTGATAGCCACGGTCGTGTCGACCCAGCTTGCGATTCCGAGCGAGTGGAAGTAGTCGTACGTCCGGGTGCCGGGGAGGTGTTCGTCCAGCCTGTCGGAACTTTGCTCCTGCTCCATCACCTCCGCTACGCGCGCTGGCAGAGGGATGGCCTGGTTCGGCAGCCGGGATTCGTAAATGACGTCGCCCTCGCGGAAGAAGAACGCGATGCGTGCGTGGGGAACGAAGCGGTGGAAAGGGATGTGGAGGTCGGTAACCAGTTCCTCGTACCCCGTGGCGCGCGCGGCTGCTGCGGCGGCTTCGGCGAGGAAGTGCTGTTCCTCGGCGTCCTGCCGGGAGCGAAGCGTCGCCCGGGCGTTCTCCATCGCGGGGCCCACCACCTGCGCCATCCGGCGGCACAGGACCAGCATTCGCTCGTTGAATGTGAACGAGGGATCCCGTGAGCCAACCATGAAATACCCGATGGTCGCCCCGGCAGAGCGAACGGCCGTCGCGCAGATCGCGTGGATGCGGAAGGACGCAAGCCAGGGGAGCGCAAGTGGCGGGCTGGCGGAGTGAAGCTGACCTTTTTCGTCCAGGAGGGTGGCGTAGGCGCCGGCAGGGACGCGGCGCCCCTGCCCATCGAAGGTGGGGAACAGGATCGTGTCGGCCTCGCGGAAGCTGAACAACACGATGGGCTCGGGGACCAGGGCTGCCAGCGGCGCCTTCAGGCCAACGAGGATCCTGTCGGGTGTGCTCTCCCGTGCGGAAATGGCCGCGATCTCCGCGAGAACCTCCTGTTCCTTCGCTTCCTCCTGCTTCCGCTGGGCGATGCGCGCGTTCGCGAGCGCAGGTCCCGCGATATCGGCGATGAGCCGGCAGAGCCGCACTTCGCGGTCGCCGGGCACGAAGCTTTCGTCCCGGGACCCGATGACCAGCAGGCCAACCACCGAATCGCCGGAGGTGACCGTCGTGAGGACGTGCGATTGCACGCCAGTCGCCTGGACCTCGGGGATGACCTCGCCTGCGCGAACCCGCTCCGCCGTCGCAGGGACAATCACCTGGCCTTCGGCGAAGGCGCGCGTGAACCACTTGCTGATGACCATGGGGTGGAGCGGCCCGGAGCGGGTGACGAATTCGACAACCCCCGGTTCGAGGAAGCCGAACGTGACGTACGGGTCATGGATGAACAGGCCCGCCGCTCTGCGCAGCGCCCGGGTGATGGCGAGAGGGTCAGTCTCCCGGGCGATAGCGGCCGCAGCCGCTGCGAGGATCGCCTGCTCCTCCGCTTCGGCGGTGGTCGCTGCGATCCGCCGTTCGCTCGCGATCGCGTAGGCGACGAGGGTTCCAACAAGGTCGAAGAAGGTCATCTCGTCGTCGCTAAACGGGGCCGGGTCCGCTTTGCCGATAGTGAGCAGCCCCTTGCTGCGGCTTCCTGCCGCGAGGACGATGGTCGCCACTCGCCCCAGGCCGATTTCAAAGAGGCCCGTGGGCACTTGCGGATGAACCAGGTCAGGGCCGAACTGGATGTGGCGGAGTCCGGTTTCGAGCATCGCCTCAACCCGTTCAGGATGGGGCAGACCGTCGCCGCCGGGGAGTTCCCTGGAACGCAAGAGACGATAGTTGTCGCTGCCGGGGGCGAGGGCTGTCATCGCGAAGAAGGTGTATCCCTCCCTGGCCAGCAGTTCGCAGACCCGCGCAAAGTGGGATTCAAACGGCTGACCGTCGTTCACGATCAGCGCGAGGTCGTTGAGGACACGGCGGCGCGAGGACTGGGCCCGCTCGGCTTCGGTCACTCGCAGGTTCGCGATGACCTGTCCTGCGAGCGCGCTGATCAGTTCGATGAAGCGGCGTTCGTCGGCGAGGAACGGGCTGTCCACATCGCGGCCGAGGAGCAGATAGCCAACGTCTTCGGCGCCGATTCGGATCACGGCAATCGCTCCGCGCCGTGTCCCATTAGCGTGCGATTCCATCGCCACCCGGCCGCCGAGATCCTCGGCCGTACCCTCGACGACAACGGCGCCCGCAGCGAACTGGCCGAGGACGTTGTCACCGAGATCTTCGCGCCGAATGCGGCGGCCGTTTTGGAAGGTGATGCGGCGCAGGCCGCGAATCACGCTGAATTCGCCGGGCTCAGCTGTCGCTGTAAGCAGCACCATGCCGGTCACGGGGATGGCCCGTTGGACCTCCGGCGCGAGGACGTCGAAGAAAGCTTCGAGGGATTGCCCGGTGGCCATCTGGCTCGCGAGGTCGCGCAGGAGGGCCTGGCGGGCGGCCTCGGTTTCGGCCCTGCGCAGGCGGCTGTTCGCCTCCATCGCCTGGCCGAGCATGGACGCGAGCGTGCGCAGAAACTCTTCCTCTTCCGGTGCAAAGCGGGCGCCGTTCCTTCGCGCGAGGGCGAGCACGCCCTGGGCTTCGCCGCCCGAGACGAGGGCGATACTGATGACGCGGGCCATCCCGGCGTTGCGGAGGGTGCGTGTGAAGTTGCTGTCGCCCGCGTAACGCCGGAGCGAGAACTGGGACATGCCTTCGAGCGCAAGCAGTTCGGCGAGCCGCGCTTCCCTGTTTCGGATGATGCTGCCGTCCTGGCGGGTGATCTCCGGCCGGGCGGCCACCTGGCGCAGCGCTCCCGCCTCGACGACCTCGGAGAGGCCGGCGTAGTCGAACTCGATCGCCTGGCCCAGGAGGGCAACGAACTCATCGAAGCTGGCGCCGAGGTCATCAGTCCGGCTGAGGAGGAGGGCGACGTCGTTCAGCGTTCGGGCGCGTGCTGCCGCGCCTTCTGCCCGGGCAACCTGCTGGCGGTTGATGAGCGATTGGGCCAGGACTGAGCGGAGCAACTCCATGAAGGTCAGCTCGCCGGGGTCGAATCGGCGGCGGCTGCGGCGCGCCATCACGAGCAGGCCCCGCAGTTCGCTGCCGTCGCGGAGGAAGGCCATCGCGCCCCGCTGGTAGCCGGCTTTGGCCAACGGGTTCTCGTACGGGCCGTCCACTTTGATACGGCCCTGGCTCACGTCGAACCCGGCGGCGGCAGCGCGGGCGAACTCCGCCCCCGCTTCGTCGGGGGGAAGGCCCATGTAGATATGGTCCGGGGCCTCGGCTACCGCCGGGAACACGGTCCCCTGCTGGAGGAACAGGCCGACGTAGTCCACCGCAAGGCAGTCTTTCAGGAGGGCCGACAGGCGCTCGAAGATCTGCTCGATCGGCTCACCCGATTGGAGTGCGAGGACGAGTTCGCGGGCGGCCTCGGCGCGGGCTTCGCCGCGTTTCGCGCGTTCGAGTTCGATGCTCGGGTGCACCGTCCGGGCGAGCAGCGCACCGGCAGCACGCAGGAACGCGACATCTTCTTCCGCGAACGGGCCGGGGCCGCGCTTGCCCACCGTGAACACGCCGTAGAGCACATCGTCGATGTACAGGGGCATAACCCAGCAGCGCTGGAACCCTTCTTTGGCCAGTCCCTGTGTCGCCACAGTCTCGACCAGGTCCGGCCGGTACTCCATACCGTCACGCTGGTTCAGGGCCGCTTCGGCGCCTGTGTCAGCGACGGGAATGATACGGCCCGGCGGCCACGCGCCACTGAACTGGGGAATGTTGCCAACGAGGCGCATGAAGCCCGGATCTGGCGTGATCACGAGGAGCGAGGCGTGCTCGAATGCTGCGCCGTGGCGGACATGGTCCGCGAAGGTCGCGAAGATCTCATCGATCTCCCGTTGATCACTCACCAGCAGCGAGATTTCGAGCAGGAGGTCACGGTGCAGGCTGGAAATTCCCTGGCCAGGCTCCATAGATGGACGCGTCTCTCTCCGGGAAAAGTGTCGCGGTGCGAACTATCCTCTGCTATGCGGGAAATCCCGTATAGGGGTTTCCGGCGTGCCGGGATTTCGAACCTCGACCCGCTGCCTGTTACGCTGGCAGCGATGGCAGAAGGCATCCACGCACCCGAAGGTATCCACAATTTCCGCGAACTCGCGGGCTATGCCGCGGCCGGCGGAAGCGTCCGCCACGGCCGGATCTACCGCTCCGGCGCCCTCGAACTGATGACCGAGGCGGACCGGGCCTGGCTCGAAGCCGGGCTCGAGATCCACACCATCCTCGACCTTCGCCACAGCGACGAACTCGCCCTGCGCAAGGGGCCGCATCCGCTGGAAGCGCGCGTCCGGCCGCACAGCATCTTCCCGCCGGACCTCAGCCAGGAGGCCATCATCGGCGAACTGAACGGCCTCTACGGCGCCGGGATCTCCTCCGAGCGGTACTTTCACTACCTCTCCATCGGCGGCGGGCGGCTCGCCAGCGCGTTCCAGTTGTTCGCGGTCGAAGCGAACTACCCGTTCCTCGTGCACTGCACGGCGGGGAAGGACCGCACCGGCGTGCTGCTCGGCATGATCATGGACGTCCTCGGCTGCTCCGATGAGGACATCGCGAACGAATACGGCCTGAGCGACGCCAACACCGACCGGCTCATCGAGTACCTCGTGCGCAGCGGCCGCCAGCTCGAAGGCAGCATCGACGAGGTGCGCGCGCGGTTGGCGACGCCTCCGGAGAAGATGGCCGGGTTCATCAGGCTGTTGCGCGGCGCGTATGGCAGCTCCGCCGACTTCTTCCTTTCGCAGGGTGTGAGCGAAGACGAGATCGCCAGCGTCCGGCGATTGCTCCTGGCGAACTGAGCAGGCCGCCCGGCTACGCCCCCTCGATCGACAGGTACAGTTCCTCTTCCTGGGCGATGTTGAGCCGCAGGATGGCGGTCAGCGCGTAGAGCGTGCGGCGCAGGTCCACGAGGTCTTCGGCGTCTGGCTCGCGATGTTCGAGGCCGGCGTAGGCCCGTTCGAACGTCCCGGCGAGGTGGAAGATCTCCTGGTGGGTGCGGCTCATCGCTGCCAGCGGGTCGTCGCCGCCCATGCGCTCGGCGATGCCGGTGTAGACCTGCCGCTCGTCGTTCCGTTCGTGTTCGAGCACGTCCGCCAGGGTTTCGCGGATGCGCACCAGGCGTTCGCGCAGTTCGTCCGGGGGCAGGTCGCCGAGCACATCGGCGAGGTCGCCGAAGGTCTGGACTTTCGGCAGCAGGTCGCGGTGTTCGGCGCGAAGGGCTTCGGCCACGCCCGGCGGCAGGAGTGGCGGACCCTGCCGGCGGCCGCCGCCGAGCGCTCGCAGCGCGTTGAGGATGGCGGC
>JBDHWA010000164.1:0-5473 GCA_039809945.1 Dehalococcoidia bacterium
CTCTGGCTCAGCCGTGGAGCGCTTTCAGACGGGTGATGAGCGCGCGATAGTCCTGCATGTCCTGCTTCCCGAAGCGGAACAGTTGCGACGGCGAAAGGTGCTCGCTGCGGGCGAAGACGATGAGTCCGGCGGTGATCGCCGTACTGTAGGCCACCGCGCTGGCCAGCGCCGCGCCGTTGACCCCCATGCGCGGGATGAGCACAAAGGCGAGCGAGATGTCGATCACGAGGCCTGCGCCGGCGACAACGGATGAGACCCAGGGCATGCCGCGCTGGTAGGTGTAGAAGCCCGAAAACGACTGGGCCAACCCGTAGAGCAGCACGCCCGGTAGGAGGAACCGGAGAGCCGACGCCATGCCGTCGTATTCGGCGCCGAAGAGGTAGTCCTGGAGGCCGCCGGCGATGACGAAGAGGACAACGCAGATGCACCCGAGGAGCAGCACGGTATGGCGCATGACGCGCGTGGTGAGGTGCGCCGCCTCGGGCCGTGAGAGCGACCCAAGACGGGCATAGGCGGCGAGCGCGAGGCTCCCGCTTACCTGCCAGACAGATTCGGCGAGGTAGACCGCGAGGGAGTAGACGGCCACACCGGATTCGCCTTCGAAGTGCTTCACGACGAACACGTCGGCGCGGTAGTTCAGGTAGGAGATTCCGCTGGCGATGCCGGCGAGGGCTGCGAACCGGGCGACAGCCTTGATGATGCCGGGTTCGACTGAGGAGCCACGCACGAGCACGCCCCCGGTGAGAACCATGACCGCAACTGCGAGCCACTGCCCGACGGCGTACATCTCGAGGGCGAGGCTGGGAGTGTTGGGGCCGCTGTTGACGAGGAACGCGACGGCGATGGCGATAAGCGAGAACGCGGGGGGACAGACAAGCGCGAAGTTGTAGCGGACCAGGGAGTCCCGGCCGAGGAACGTGCCGGCCACGACGCTGTTGCTGATGATGGCGGCGCAGGCAGCCCCGATTGCGAGGGACTCGCGGTGGGCTTCGCCGGTGAGGACGGAGCTGATGAACAGGCCGGTGAGGACGGCCACCGCGCCGAGGCTGACACTGAGCACGCCGCCGTTGAACAGTGCGAGGGCAGGCGCTCGGCGTTGATTGGCCACCTGGTAGGCCGTGGCCGCCGTCAGGCCCCCACTGGCCGCGTTCACCACGCCGATGATGGTGAGCCCCAGGACGAAGCTTCCGTAGTGCTCCCGGGTCATCTGGTGGGTGCAGAAGAGCACCGTGCCGAGAGCGACGACAAGGTTCACTCCCCGGAAGAAGAACGCGACGATGCCGCCGAAAGCGATGGACATACTCCCGGCCATGCTACGGCCATGGGCGGCTGGCGGCCAAACCCAAAAAGAAAGGCGCCCTCCCGTGGGAAGGCGCCTTTCGGCTGGTTGCGCGGGGCTTTCAGCTAGTTGCTGAAGGCGTTGTAGAGACCGTCGTTGTCGCCAACGTTCAGGTCGTTGGTGGCATCGGCGATGGCGATGATCGGCACGTCGCTGGTGATGGTCATGCCACCCCAGAAGCAGCCGGGAGGCGTCGCCCCGATGCCGCTGTCGGTGGTCAGGCCCTGGTAGAAGATGAACGACCCGGTGATGGTCTTCGTTGCGGTGTACGTGCCGGGTGCGTTGCAGCCGGGCGCGGAGTTCGAGGTGTCGTTGATGGCGGTGATGGTCAGGTTGGCCGTGCCGCCATTGGCGACGCTCACGCTCACCCAGGTGTTGTAGCCACCGGCCCCACCCGAGGCGTAGGCGCGACGGAAGATGAGCGGGAGCTTCGCGCTGGTAGTCGCGCGGTCGGTCGGCACGCCGTTGACGGCCGTGTAGAGGTCCTCATCGATCATGCTGCCCGGGGACGTCATCTTCGAGCGGAAGAGGACGGCGGCGAGGGGCTGATCCGAGGTAATCGTGGCGGCGCCGACGAAGCCCTCGGGGATGCCGCCAGTGGCCTCGTAAACCGAGTGGCTGGCGGTGCCATTTGCTGCAATGTTCAGCGGAACCGTGTAGGTGCCGGTGTTGCCGGTGTAGGTGATCGTCGCGTTCGCTGCCGTCGCGTTGGCGTTCGAAAGCAGGATCTGCGTGTAGTAGCCATCGAGCTTGATGGCGAGCGGGATAGCGATGGTGGTGCCGACATCGTCGGTGGTGTCACCGGCCCCGCCGACCACGAAGCCATCGTACGAAGCGAGCTTGCGGAGGCCGCCAGAGAGGTAGGCGTCGACGCCGACGGTGACCGTCGAGGAGGAGGCCGTGATAGTGGCTGCCATGATCGAGTTCGCAGTGCTGGCAGGCATCGGGATGGCGCCGTCGACCGCCGTCGGTGCGAAGCTGATCTGGCCGCCGACCGGGATCTTGTAGCCGCCGCCGGTGCAGGTGCTGCCGCCACTGCCGGAGTCCGTCACCGGGGACTTGGAGCCGCCGGGGAAGGTGTAGAGGATGCTGATGCAGGCTTCCACCGCGCCGGTGTTGGCGATGGCGAAGCGAGTGTTATAGGTGTTGTCGAGGGCGTTCGCCACGTATGGCAGGGTGACCTTCGAGCCGCCTGTCGGGTACGCGTTGTGGATCGAGTACGACTTCTGGAAGGAAGAGGACTCGATGTCGCGCACGAGCAGGGCATTGATCGGCTGGTCACTGCTGATGACGCCGACACCGCGGAAGCCCGGGGTCAGGCCGGTGTTCAGTGCCTGGGCGAAGACGCGCGTGCCGCCGGGCGGGACGTTCGTGAAGACGACCGTGGCCGACGGGATCTGGACACCCTGCGGGGTGTAGATGTCCATAACAATGGTGGCGGGGGCGCTGCCGTTGTTCTGGGCGATGGAGCTGGTGTTCTCCTTGCTGTTGGGGAGCAAGGCAGGGAGGACAGCGACGTGGTCGAAGCCTCGTCCGGTCACCATCTCCTGACGGTTGCCCGGTACGCTGCCCGCGTTGGCGGACAGTGCCGGGATAAGGGCCAGGGCTCCGAGCACGGTTGCAAGCGCCAGTCGCCGAATTCGAGTTCGCTCCATGATGTATCTCCTCATCAACCGGCAGTGTAGGAACCGCACAAGAGTAGGGTCAACGAACGTCGCGCGCTCGCTGCCAACTGCTCTGTAAACGGTCTGTAACTTTTGCCATCCTGATTGCGGACTTTACTTCAATTGGTTGAGTGCCTGAAAGACCAGAACGAGCGCCAGTGCGCCACTCACCATAATCAGAACAAGCTTCGTGCCATTCACCACGCCAGTCTCCCACGGGCGGACGGTCAGCGGCCAGTGAAGCAGGCGGCCTCAGTGCCGCCGGAGGAACGGCGCAACGCGCTCCACGACCCATCCCCAACTCGCCGCTTTCGTGAGGCCGGGCGCCCGAAGGTCGTGATTGCCGCCTTCGAGCCAGTCGACGTGGATGGCCGCGCTGAGGGCGTAGCCGGCGACATCGTCGCGTGTGCCGAAGGGGTCGTTCGTGCCCTGGATGATGCGGGAGGGCGTCGCGAGGCGTTCGAGGTGGGCTGTCCGCAGACGGTCAGGCTTCCCCGGGGGATGGAAGGGATAGCCGAGGCAGACGAGCCCGGCAACGCCAAGGTCATCAGCGACCATGCTGGCCATGCGCCCGCCCATCGACTTACCGCCGATGAATGGCCGTTCGGCGCCACATTCGGCCACGGCCTGCCGCCAGGTTTCGAGCAGGATCGGTTCCCGGTCGGGCGGGCGGCGCTTCCCGTCGACGCGGCGCTTCGCCATATAGGGGAACTCGAAGCGGAGGACGCGGATGCCCTCGCTGGCGAGTCCGCTCGCGACCACGTTCATGAACTCGGAGTCCATGGGTGCGCCGGCCCCGTGGGCCAGCACGAGCGTGGCGCCCTCAGCCGGACCGGTCGCGAGGAATTCGACGGCCACCTACTTGCCGGCGGAGTTCAGGCCCTCGAGCTTCCGCCAGTGGTGCTCGGTCTTGATCCGCCGGACGGTGCCCGAGCGGGAGCGCATGACGAGGGACTCGCTGACGGCGCCGCCGGAGGTGTATTCGACGCCTTCGAGGAGGTCGCCGCCGGTGACGCCGGTGGCGGCGAAGAACACGTCATCACCCTGTACCAGGTCATCGATGGTGAGGACCCTGGTGAGGTCCATGCCGTGCTCGGCGGCCATCTTCCGGTCGTCGTCGTTTCGTGGCCAGAGCCGTCCCTGGAAGTCGCCGCCGATGCACTTGAGCGCAGCCGCGGCGACGACGCCCTCCGGCGAACCGCCGATGCCGAGCATCATGTCGACGCCCGAACCGGCCATCCCAGCGGACACCGCCGCCGGGGCGTCGCCGTCGGTGATGAACTTGATGCGGGCGCCGGCCGCGCGCACCTGGTCGGCGATGTCGGTGTTGCGGTCGCGGTCCAGGATGATGACCGTCACTTCTTCGACCGGCATTCCCTTGGCCATGGCCACGCGGCGAATGTTCCAGTCGACCGGAGCGGACAGGTCGATAACGCCGCGGGCTTCGGGGCCAACGGCGATCTTTTCCATGTAGAACATGTCCTGCGGGTTGTAGAGCGTGCCCCGTGGTGCGCAGGCGATGACGCTGACGGCGCCAGGACGGCCGAGGGCCGTCAGCCGGGTGCCCTCGAGCGGGTCAACGGCGACGTCAACCTGGGGGCCGTGGCCGTTGCCGACGCGCTCACCGTTGTAGAGCATGGGCGCTTCGTCTTTTTCGCCCTCACCGATGACGATGACGCCGTCCATGTCGACGGTGTCGAGCATCATGCGCATGGCGTCGACGGCTGCCTGGTCAGCGCCGTTCTTGTCGCCGCGGCCCATCCAGCGGGCAGCGGCGATAGCTGCCGCTTCAGTGACGCGCACGAGCTCCATGGCGATGTTTCGGTCGGGGACGCGTTCGTTCCTCACGGGTTCACTCCGAGGTGGTGTGCCACCGGCTTGAGCGCTTCGGCCACAAACCGGATGTGTTCGTCGAGTTCGACGCCGAGGTCAGCGGCGCCGTTGATAAGGTCTTCCCGCCGGACACTCCGAGCGAAGGCCTTGTCTTTCATCTTTTTCCGCACCGATGCAGGCTCGATTGAGGAAAGGGATTTGTCGGGTTTGACGAGCGCGCAGGCCGTGACGAACCCGGAGAGCTCGTCGCAGGCGTAAATCGCGCGGTCCATTTTGGAGGTGTATTCCATTCCAAGGAACGGCGCGTGGCAGAGAATCGCATAGCGGATGTCGGCGGGCACGCCGCGCGCTTCGAGGAGGACTGAGCCAGCTTTCGGGTGCAGGTCTTCGGTCGGGTGAATCTCCCAATCGAAGTCGTGCAGCATCCCGGTGATGCCCCACTTCTCTTCGTCCTCATGGAGCAGTCGGGCATAGGCTTGCATCACCGCTTCGACGGCGATGCCGTGCTTCCGCGTCCGCTCCTCCTGGGAGTATTCGACGAGGATGTTCCAGGCGTCTTCGCGATGCACCCTGTCCTCCTCTCCGAAGCATGGCTCCGGGCGCCCCGAATGGTAGCAAACCGCGCCATTTTGGATTT
>JBDHWA010000165.1:0-5466 GCA_039809945.1 Dehalococcoidia bacterium
TCCCATGGTCAACGTGACCAATCGTCCCGACGTTTACGTGCGGCTTCGTCCTCTCAAATTTCGCCTTCGCCATTGAATATTCCCTTTCCTTCGATGGAGCCTTTGACCTGTCGTTACGCGGTTTGCTTGGTCAGCGCAGCCGCAACGTTCTTCGGTACTTCTTCGTAGTGGTCGAACTCCATGCTGTAGCTGGCTCGACCCTGGCTGATGGAGCGGAGGTCCGTGGAATACCCGAACGTCTCCGCCAGCGGCACCATGGCATTGACGATCTGCGTCTTGCCCATGGCCTCGGAACCCATGATGATCCCGCGCCGCGAGTTGATGTCGCCCACCACTGACCCGAAGTAATCCTCCGGGCAGCGGACTTCAACCTTCATGATCGGCTCGAGGATGACGATGCCCGCCTTCCTCGCAGCCTCTTTCACGCCGATAGAACCGGCGTTCTTGAAGGCCATTTCCGAGGAGTCGACGGCGTGGAAACTGCCGTCGATCAGGCTGACCTTCACATCGAGAACGGGGTAGCCGGCGAGGATGCCGCCCTGGAGGGCTTCCTTGGCGCCCTGGCCAACCGCCGGGATGTACTCCTTCGGCACCGCGCCACCGACGATCTTGTTCTCGAACACGTAGCCCATGCCACGCTCGAGGGGTTCGATTTCGAGTTCGACGACGCCGTACTGGCCGCGCCCACCGCTCTGGCGGACGAACCGGCCCTCGGCCCGCGCCTTCTGCGTGATCGCCTCGCGGTAGCTCACCTGCGGACGGCCGACGTTGGCTTCCACTTTGTGCTCCCGCTTCATGCGGTCGACGATGACTTCGAGGTGGAGTTCGCCCATGCCGGAGATGAGCGTCTGGCCGGCCTCTTCGTCGTAGGTCCAGTGGAAGGTCGGGTCCTCTTCGGCCATCTTGCTGAGCGAGTTGCCGAGCTTGTCCTGGTCTTCCTTGCTCTTCGGTTCGAGGGCGACGCGGATGACCGGCTCGGGGAACGTGATGTTCTCGAGGATGACCGGGTGGTCCTGCACGCAGAGCGTGTCGCCGGTGAAGGTGTGCTTCAGGCCAACGACCGCGGCGATGCCGCCAGTGGCGATCTCCTGGATCTCTTCGCGCTGGTTGGCGTGCATGAGGAGGAGGCGGCCGATGCGCTCGCGCTCGTCCTTGGTCGAGTTGTAAACGCTCTCGCCCGACTTGAGGACGCCGCTGTAGACGCGGACGTAGGCGAGGCGGCCGACATACGGGTCGGTCACGATCTTGAAGGCGATGGCGCTGAGGGGAGCGTCATCAGAGACCGCGCGGGTGACTTCGCCGCCGTGCTTCGGATCCGTTCCTTCGACCGGGGGAAGGTCAACCGGGCTCGGGAGGTAGTCGACCACGGCGTCGAGCATGAGCTGAACGCCCTTGTTCTTGAGGGCCGAACCGCACAGCACCGGGACCGCGAGGCTTGCCAGCGTCGCCCGCCGGATGGCGGCCTTCAGCTCGTGCACGCCGATGTCGTGGCCCTCGAGGTAGCTGATCGCAATCTGGTCGTCGACGTTGCCGATGCCTTCGATGAGGCGCTCGCGGGCGTCGAGGGCGGCCTGCTTCAGGTTCTCGGGGATCTCGCGGCGCTCCGGCTTGTCGCCCTTCTCGCCGCCGAACCACCACCAGCACTGTTCGAGGAGGTCGATGCAGCCATCGAATTCGGCTTCCGAACCGACCGGGATCTGGAGCGGGATGGGGTTGCCGCCGAGGCGGTCAACCATCATGTCCACGGTCCGCCAGAAGTCGGCGCCGGTGCGGTCCATCTTGTTGATGAACGCGATGCGCGGCACGCCGTAGCGGTCAGCCTGGCGCCAGACCGTCTCGGACTGCGGCTCAACGCCCGCCACCGAGTCAAACACGACAACGCCGCCGTCGAGAACGCGCAGGTTGCGCTCCACTTCAGCGGTGAAGTCCACGTGGCCGGGGGTGTCAATCAGATTGAAGTGGTGGTCGTTCCACTCACAGGAGGTGGCGGCGGAGGTGATGGTGATGCCGCGTTCGCGCTCCTGCTCCATCCAGTCCATCGTGGCGGCACCTTCGTGGGTCTCGCCGATCTTGTAGGTGCGGCCGGTGTAGAACAGCACGCGTTCGGACACGGTGGTCTTACCCGCATCGATGTGGGCGATGATTCCGATGTTCCGGATGCGCTCGAGGTCAACTGTGCGCGGCATGAAGCTCCTGTTGCTTTCGCTTACCAGCGGTAGTGGACGAAGGCGCGGTTCGCCTCGGCCATGCGGTGGGTGTCGTCGCGGCGCTTGATAGCGGCGCCGGTGTTGTTCGCGGCATCGAGCAGTTCCGACGCCAGCTTCTCGCTCATCGAGCGGCCATTCCGGTTGCGGGCCGAAGTAAGCAGCCAGCGCATGGAGAGCGCGAGGCGGCGGTCGGCCCGGATTTCGACGGGCACCTGGTAGGTGGCGCCGCCAACACGCCGAGGCTTCACTTCGAGCACCGGGGTTGTGTTGCGGACGGCCTGCTGGAACACATCCAGCGGGTCCCGGCCAGTCTGCGCCTGGATCCGTTCGAACGCGCCATAGACCACGCGCTCGGAGGTGCTCTTCTTGCCGCGAGTCATCACCTTGTTGATGAGGACCTGCACGGTGGAGGAGTTGAAGCGCGCATCAGGCGGCGTCGGGCGGCGTTCAGGGCGATTGCGTCGTGCCATCTCTTGGACTCCTGCCTACTTCTTGCGGCCAGCCGGCTGGGCGTTCTTGCGTGTGCCGTACTTGCTGCGGCCCTGCTTGCGGTTGTTCACGCCGGTGGCGTCGAGCGCCCCCCGGACGATGTGGTAACGGACACCCGGGAGGTCCTTCACGCGGCCGCCGCGAACGAGCACCACGGAGTGCTCCTGGAGGCTGTGGCCTTCGCCGGGAATGTATGCGGTCACTTCGATGCCGTTGCTGAGACGGACGCGGGCGACCTTGCGGAGCGCGGAGTTCGGCTTCTTCGGGGTTTGCGTACGGACCTGGGTGCAGACACCGCGCTTCTGCGGCGAACCGGACTTGCCATCCACACGGCGGAGGCGGTTCACGTGCGAGTTGAAGCTGAAGAGCAGCGCCGGTGCGCCGGACTTCTTCGACTTCGGCGTGCGGCCCTTTCGGACAAGCTGGTTAATGGTCGGCATTGCTGCTCCCCCGCCATTTCGGGCAAATTCGTGTGCGGCCTTCGACAAGGACGCGGGTGTCTGGCCCGTGGGCCTTCTGGTTCTGGGCACGAAAACAGGCCGGAAAGCCTGTTCGTGAACAGCGCCCTGGACTGCGGTTCCTGTCCGGGGCCGTCTTCAAGCACTCAGCTTTGCGACCTGCGCAAACTCGAAAAGTTCGCCAGTCAATAAGCGCCGAATGAGAAGAGTACCACAGCGATAAGTGCTGTCAACGCCAGCGAGGGATACGAGCTCAGCGCACGGCCCCTCTAAGATAGCGCGCGTGCAGTCACTCTCCAATGATGAGGCGAAGCGCATCGCTCTCGCCGCCCAGGGCTTCGGCCAACCTCGCCCGCGGAAGCCAGGGAGCAATGACCTCAAGGCCATCTTCGAGCGGCTCAAACTCATCCAGATCGACTCGGTAAACGTCCTCGCGCGGGCCCACTACATGCCGTTCTTTTCCCGGCTAGGGCCGTACCGGCAGGAACTCCTCGACGAACTCGCCTACCGCGACCAGCACATCTTCGAGCAATGGGCCCACGAAGCCTGCTTCATCCCCCTGGAGCACTACCCGCTCTTCCACTACCAGATGGAGCGAGGCCGGCGGTGGTCGGCGCGGGACGCTGGGCCCGAGAGGATGGCCTACTTCGATGCGGTTCTGGACGAACTGCGGGCGCGCGGGCCGCTGGTCGTTGGCCAGTTCGACGGCGACGGCCGGCGTGGCGGCTGGTGGGGCTGGGGCGATGCAAAGGTCGCCCTCGAATACCACTTCGCCCACGGGAAGATCGCCGTCCGGGAGCGGCGCAACTTTGCCCGCGTCTACGACCTCGCGGAGCGCGTCTTTCCGCCCGAAGTCCTCGCCCGCCCGGCGCTCACCGAACACGAGGCGCAACGGCAGCAGCTTCGCAACTCGCTCGACGCCCTCGGCGTGGCGACGGAGCGCGACCTCGCCGACTACTACCGTCTGAAGCTGACGGCGATCCGGCCCCGCATCAAGGAGTTGGTCGACGCCGGCGAGGCCGTGCCGGTCGCAGTTGAGGGCTGGAAGGAGCCCGCGTTCCTCGCACCCGGGATCGATGCCGTTCCCGAAGTGCGGGCGACAGCCATCCTCAGCCCGTTCGACAACCTCATCTGGGACCGGGCGCGGACAGAGCGGATGTTCGGCTTCTACTACCGAATCGAGATCTACACGCGGCCGGAAAAGCGGGTCCACGGCTACTACGTGCTGCCATTCATGCACAACAACCAGCTCGCGGCCCGGGTGGATCTGAAAGCGAACCGCCAGGCGTCGGTGCTGGAGGTGCGCGCCGCCCACCTGGAACCCGGCGCGAACGCCCGGCGCACTGCTGCGGCGCTCGCGCGCGAGCTGAAACGGATGCGTCAATGGCTCGCCCTCGATGGCGTCGAGGTATGGGTGAACGGCAGCCTGGCGCCCGCGCTAATTCAAGCGTTCGGCCCGGATGCCGCGGCCGCAGAGGCCGGGTGACAGGCGGCACCAAATCGCCACCCAACCGTCCGGCGGCAAACCCTTCGCAGGCCGGCCGCTGCGTCCGTAACTGTTGGTAGGCGGCCTCCTGACCAAAGGGCGCCAGGCGACATTGTCCTCCCCGTCGCACCGGGGCGCTCCTCCTCGGAGGGGCGCCCCACCCCCACACCCTGTTCCCGCTGGTCTACGACGCCCTTCACCCTCAACGCCGGGAAGGGCGGTTCGCTCCCGGCAGTGACACTGCGGATTACCCGTCTTTCGCCTTTGGATATCACTGATACCATTGTGAAGGTGGCCGGAGAGCTCTCGGGACAGGAGCGTTTGTGACGCAGGAAGAATACTCGGCAGTCTGCCCCTACCTTGGCCTGGCCGACGATGCTGATTCGCATGCGACGTACGCGACCGAAGCGCATCGCTGTTACCGGCTGACGAACCCCACACGCATCGCTACGCCTCACCAGGAGAACTACTGCCTGGGGGCGAACCATGTCACCTGCCCGGTGTACCTCGGCGAGGGCGTGCCTTCGACGCAGAAACCGGCGCCGGCAGCGGTGACTCCCGAACCTGCGGCAGCGCCCGCACCGGCGCCGCGGACCGGCAAGAACCGGCCACCCGCCACTTCGGCGCCTCGCCCGCGCCGGCCAGCGAATGCCGGCACCCTCGGGCCGCGGCCTCGCGCCGGCGGCATCAGCATGCCGGTAGCCACCATCGGGCTCTTCGTGCTTGCCATTGTCATTGTGGGTCTCGCCTTCGCCATCCAGCAGATGGTGGGCGACGGCGACGACGGCGGGCTTTCGCCGGCTGATTCGGTGGCAACGCGCGACGC
>JBDHWA010000166.1:0-5436 GCA_039809945.1 Dehalococcoidia bacterium
CCCGTGTCTCCGTTCCCCTACTACCAACCTGCACCAGTACTTCTATAGAATGCTCCAATCGAACACATCGACGTACGTGACGCACTCTTCCCCTTTCGTGCTGCCGGTCATGCTCCTGCAGCGTTCGCGGAGTGTGCCCCATGAGAGACGCGCACCACCTCCTGACCCCCGCTGACGGGCGGCCGTATGCCTACGAGGGCGGCGACCTCGATATCCCGCGCGCGGTCGAAGTCTTCAAGGCGGCGCTCCTCAACGTCGCCGATTCGGTGCCGGGGCGGATGCAACTGCTCCAGCAGACCGCGCTCGCGCTCCTCTCGCGCCGGCACCAGCTGCTCATCTCACGCGCGGGCACGGGCAAGTCGCTCTACGGCGACGCCGTCTTCGGCCAGTTCGAAGGGGTCACCTTCAAGGCGCAGTTCACCCAGGGCACCCGCATCGAAACCATCCTCGGCGGGCTCGACCTCAAGCTCTTCCACGAAGGGAAGCTCTGGCACGACACCACGCACTCGCTCGTGACCGCCGATTTCGCCTACCTCGACGAGTTCATGAACGCGAATGACCTCGTCCTCGAAGCGCTGCTCGGCATCCTCAACGAGCGCCGCTTCGCCCAGGGCGAACAGCAGGAGACCGCCCGGCTGCACACCGCCCTGGCGATGACGAACCACCTGAAGTACTCGGCGATCAGCGAGCCGGTGCTCGACCGATTCATGTTCAAGGCCTCCATTGACCCGCACGGCGACACCCTGAACGACATCCTCATCGACCTCGCCTACGCGAAGCACCACGGCAAGCCGGTCCCGCCGGAGCACCCGATCCCGCTGCATGTCTTGCGCGAGCTGGCTGACATCGTCCAGGGGCAGCACGCGAGCCGCGCCATCGAATCGACCCACGACATCCTCTTCCTCAAGAACGAACTGATCGAAACGTTCATGCGCCTGCAGGACATCCGCCTGCGGACCTCGCCGGCGCAGCAGGGGCAGCACCCGGCCGACACCTATGTGAGCCCGCGAACCAAAGCCGCCTGCCGCGACGTCCTCAACGCCTCGGCGCTGCTCCACCACCGCGGCGGGGTCGAACGCGAGGACCTCTACGCGCTCCGCTTCGTGCTCACCACCATCCCCGGCAACGACCGTTCGATCCCGGACCCGGCCCAGGACACCTTCGCCGAGGCCATCCACACCACGCTCTCGTCGTTTACCGACGCCGACCTGCGGACGGTGAACGAACTCACCACCATCGCCCAGACCTACACCTGGTTCGCGCACGGAGCGCCGCTCGAGCAGCAGACCTCGCACAACCGGGTCGTGCGTCTCTTCCTTGCGCTCATCGGCAAGGCAAGCTGGCAGGAGGTCAGCTACGAGACCTTCATCGACGCGCTGAAGAACCGCGACATCCCCAACGGCCGCGTCAACGAACTGCGCGAGGAGATCCTCGAGGAGATCCTGGAGCACGCCCATGGCGCCTGAAGCCGCGCTTCCCCCGACCCCCGGCACAATCAAGGCCGAACTGCAGGAGCTCTACCGGTCGTGGCGCATCCTCGACCTCGTGGGCGAAACCGTGAACGAACTGCCGCCGGAGTGGCTGCGCATCCTCGACATCGCCCGCAACCTGATGCTTCAGCACCCGCTGCCGGGCGTGGAGCTGCCGGAAGACGTGGCCCGCCTCGTTTCGCCTTCAGAGCCGATCTACACCACCCAGGTCCGGGTCGAGCGAAAGAAGCGCGTGGTCTACCCGCTGACCGACGACACCCAGGTCCAGCCCCTGCGCAACCTGACCGACTTCCCGCAGGTCACCCTGCCGGACATGATGCTGCGCGCCGTCTCGCAGGAGTTGTTCGACTTCCGCCTCATCAGCGGCGGCATCAACGGGCTGTACAACATCGATACCGGCCCCGCCGAGCAGGAGTACGACGAGGTCATCGAGGTGCGCGTGCCGACCGGCGGCGTCACCCGGAAGAAGCGCCAGAAGGTTTACGCCCTGCTCGACGTCTCGAATTCGATGCGCGACGCGAACAAGGAGACGTTCGCCAAGGCGCTCCTCCTCGCCTACCTGCTCATCGCCGCCGAGGAAGGCTCCGAGCTCTATCTGCGCACCTTCGGCAACACGGTCCACGCGCGCAGCGACTGCCGTTCACTCGAGGAGTTTGCCGCGCTCGCCCAGCGCATCCTGCGGGTCACCCCGGACGGTTCGACCGACATCAAGGTCGCCCTCGACACGGCGGTCGGCGATATCCGCGCACTCGACAGCTACAACACCCTCGAACACCTCGGCGAAGCGCCGCCGACCGAGATCCTGCTCATTTCGGACTGCGAAACCTACGAGGTGCCCTACCTGCCGCAGGGTATCCGCCTGCACACAGTGCACCTCAAGGGCGGCCGCATGATGAAGGCCTACCGCGAGGGGTTCGAACGCATCCGGGCGGAAAGCAAGACGTTCAACGAGATCGACACGACGCTCCTCCAGGTGCCGGATTCGGCGCGGGACCGCTGGCTCCTCGAACAGGACGGCAAGTCGCTCGAAACGAACCTCGCGCTGCGCGCCCTCGAACGCGCTTCGAACCCGGCCGAACAGCAGCGCCAGGAACTCCTCCAGGTTTACCGGCGGATGGCTGAAACGCGCGGCAAGCGGAAGAAAGGGGCGCAGAAGGTGAGCGGCATGGCGCTCGCGCCGGCCTTCGCGTTCATGGACGCGCTCCGCCGGATCGTGGCGGCCATCCGGCGGGTATTCGTGCGCCCCGAGGCCGAGCGCTGGCACGAAGCGCCCCGGCGGGCGGGCTCGACGCCGCTCCGGGTGAAGGTCCGCATCCGCCGCTGAGCCGCGCAGTCTGCCCGGATGGCCCTTCACGCGCCCGGCCATTCCCCTGTACCCTACGCGCGGCACCGGGACCAGCCGAATGGCCCGAAGCCGGGGACGGTACGCGCATGTTGCTCGCGCTCGATATTGGCAACACCTCGATCCACGTCGGCCTGTTCGAAGGCGAAGAGATCGCCCACACCTGGCGCATCGGCGTCGAATCCGAAAAGATGCCGGACGAATACGGCGTGCTCATCATGAACCTCCTGAGCACCGCCGGCCTCGGCGCCGCCGACATCCACGCCTGCATCGTCGGCTGCGATGTGCCGCCGCTGATCCCCACCTTCGAGCAGGTCTGCAGGAAGTACTTCAAGCTCGAACCGATGATCGTCGGGCACGGCCTGCGCACCGGCGTCCGCATCCTCTATGACAACCCGAAACAGCTCGGCGCGGACCGCATCATCGATGCCGTCGCCGCGATCAAGCTGTACGGCGCGCCGGTCATCGTGGTCGACTTCGGCACGGCGACCGTGTTCGACGCCGTGAACGAGCAGGGCGACTACCTCGGCGGGGCGATCGCGCCAGGCATCGGCATCGCCAGCGAGGCCCTCTTCAGCCGCGCCGCCATGCTCTACCGCGTCCAGCTCGAACGCCCGCCGGTGGCCATCGGCAAGAACACGATTAACGCCATGCAGTCGGGCATCCTCTTCGGCTACGTCGGCCTCGTCGAAGGCCTTGTGCGCCGCTTCAAGGCCGAACTGACCGGCAACCCGAAGGTCATCGCGACCGGCGGGCTGGCGGCGGTTATCGCCCGCGAGACCGATTGCATCGACGTCATCAACGGCGACCTGACGCTCACCGGCCTGCGCCTCATCTACGAAATGAACGCCGAGTAACGCGATGGAAGCCGACCCGGCCGTCCTCCCGCTCGCGAACCGGCACATCGCCCTCGGCGTGACCGGCTCGATTTCGTGCTACAAAGCCGCCGACATCGCGAGCAAGCTCCGCCAGGCCGGCGCGACGGTCGAAGTGGTGATGACGCCCGCGGCCACGCGCTTCATCGCGCCGCTGACGTTCCAGTCGCTGACCGGCCGCCCGGTGGTCGTCGACATGTTCGCCGCGGACGAAGCGGAGGCGCACGTCGAGGTCGCGCGCCGCGCCGACGCGTTCGTCATCGCCCCGGCGACGGCCAACTGCCTCGCGAACCTGGCCCACGGGCAGGCTGCCGACATGGTGACCCTGACCGCACTCGCGACCAGGGCGCCCATCCTGGTGGCGCCGGCGATGGACAACCAGATGTGGGACCACCCGGCAACGCAGGAGAACGTGGTCACGCTGCGCAACCGCGGCGTCGAATTTGTGGGGCCGGCGGAAGGCCGCCTCGCGAGCGGCCGCGTTGGCCTCGGGCGGCTGGCCGAACCACCGGCCGTCGTCGGCGCGCTGCGGATGCTGCTCGGCCAGCGTACGGGCGACCTCGCCGGCCGCCATGTGGTGGTCAGCGCCGGCGGCACCCAGGAGCCACTCGACCCGGTGCGCTTCGTCGGCAACCGGTCGACCGGGAAGATGGGCTTCGCCATCGCCGAGGCCGCCCGCGACCGTGGCGCTTTCGTCACCCTCGTGACTGGCCCGGTCGCCCTCGAAACGCCGTACGGCATCCATCGCGTCGATGTCGCGACGGTCGCTGAGATGCTGACCGCGCTCGAACAGGCGACCGCCGATTCGGACGCCATCATCATGTCGGCGGCGCCCGCAGACTACCGCCCGGCGAACCCGAGCGAGCACAAGATGAAGAAGGGCGCCGAAGACGGCCTCGCGGTCGACCTGGTGCGGAACCCCGACATTATCGCGACGCTGCCCGGCGGCGGTGTGCGCGCGGGGTTCGCCGCCGAAACCCGCAACCTGGAAGAGTACGCCCGCGCCAAGATCCCGGCGAAGCGGCTCGACTTCATTGTCGCGAACGACGTGAGCGCCGCCGGCAGCGGCTTCGGCGCCGACACGAACCAGGTGACCATCTACCACCGCGACGGCAGCCACGAGACCTTCCCGCTGATGACCAAGTACGCCGTCGCGATGGCCATCCTCGACCGCGTGAAGGCGCGCCTCTAACTCCTCCCGTTCTCACGGCACTCCAGCGCCCGCGCCGCGGTTCGCCGCAGCGACGCTCGGACACGAAGAAGGGGCCCCGGCTTTGCGCCGGGGCCCCTTCACTGGTTGTTCGTTACCGTCCGCTTAGCGGCGGCTCTTCCGGCCGAGGGCGAGGAAGCTCACGCCACTCGTCACTGCCAGCAGGCCCGCGAGGACCAGCAGCAGGTTGAACCCGCCGGCCGTCCCGCCGAGCATGCCGCCACCCGTGCTCGGGGCAATCGGCGTCGGCTGGCCAGGGCCAGGCGTCTTCTCACCGAGCTGCGTGCTCACCGGCGTCGGCGTATTCGTCGGCGGGGTGGTCGCAGGCGAAGTCGGCGTGGCCGTCGCAGGCGTGGTGGGGGTGTTCGTTGCGGTAGGAGTGGTCGGCGTCGCCGTCGGGGTCACCGGCGTCGGCGTCGGGGTCGGGAAGCATTCCTCGCGGCAAGGCGGGTCCTGCGTGCGGAGGATGTTGTTGAAGGTCAGCGTCACGCCGTTCGGGGTGATGTTCTCGAAACGGTC
>JBDHWA010000167.1:0-5419 GCA_039809945.1 Dehalococcoidia bacterium
TCGAGGAGGACGTTGCCGCGCTCGTCCACGAGGTCGGAGGCGGCGCCGGCAAGGCGGACGGCGAGGGCGCGCCGGTAGCCGTCGTCCCAGTCGCCTTCGGCCATCTCCGAAGCGTCTTCCTTGAACCAGCTGATGTCCTTGGTGGAGGTCCCGCGGATCTGGCGGCCGCGGAAAAAGCCGCGCCGCCGAAGCACCGGGTGGCGCTTCCGGAATTCGACCACGCGGCGGGTCCACTCGAGGTGGGCCGACTCTCGCGGACCGGGGTCCCAGCGCTGCCACGAGGTTTCGTTGTCCTGGCAGTAGGCGTTGTTGTTGCCGCCCTGGGTGCGAAGCACTTCGTCGCCGTGGAGCAACATCGGGGTGCCCTGGGAGATGAGCAGCGTGGCGATGAAGTTCCGCACCTGGCGCGCGCGGAGTTCGCGGATGCCCGCGTCTTCCGTGGGGCCTTCGACACCGTGGTTCCAGCTCAGGTTCTGGTCGTTGCCATCGCGGTTGCCTTCACCGTTCGCCGCATTGTGCTTTTCGTTGTACGAGACGAGGTCGTTGAGCGTGAAGCCGTCGTGGGCAGTGACGAAGTTGATGCTGGCGTAGGGTCTTCGGCCGTTGTTCGCGTAGAGGTCTGAACTCCCGGTGAGGCGGTAGGCAAGCTCGGCGAGCTGGCCTTCGTCGCCCTTCCAGAAGCGGCGGACACAGTCGCGGTACTTGCCGTTCCATTCGGCCCAGAGGATGGGAAAGTTGCCCACCTGGTACCCGCCTTCACCGACGTCCCACGGTTCGGCGATGAGCTTCACCTGGGAGAGCACGGGGTCCTGGTGGATGATGTCGAAGAACGCGCTGAGGCGGTTCATTTCGTGCAGGCCCCGGGCCAGCGCCGCCGCCAGGTCGAAGCGGAACCCGTCGACGTGCATCTCCAGGATCCAGTAGCGGAGGCTGTCCATGATGAGCTGGATGGCACGCGGGTGGAGCATGTTGAGCGTGTTCCCGGTGCCCGTGTAATCGACGTAGTACTCGGGGTGTTCCTGGGAGAGACGGTAATAGGCCGCGTTGTCGATGCCGCGGAAGGAGAGGGTCGGACCAAGGTTGTTACCCTCACCCGTGTGGTTGTAGACGACATCGAGGAGGACTTCGATACCGGCTTCGTGGAGGGCCTTCACCATGCTCTTGAACTCGTTCACCACCTCTGACGGCGCTTCGGAGCTGCCGTAGCGGGGTTCGGGCGCGAAGAAACTGACGGTGTTGTACCCCCAGTAATTCAGGAGCCCGCGGTCCACGAGCGCACGGTCATCGAGGAAGTGATGCACCGGCATGAGTTCGACCGCTGTGACGCCGAGGGACTTCAGGTAGTCGATGCTGGCGGCGTCGGCGAGACCGCGGTAGGTGCCGCGCATTTCCGCCGGGATGCGCTCGTTGAGGGCGGTGAAACCCTTCAGGTGGACTTCGTAGATGAGCGTCTCGGACCAGGGGGTGCGTGGGTGCTTGTCGTCGCCCCAGGAGAAGGCGGTCTCGATGACGACGCTCTTCGGCATGAAGGGCGCGCTGTCCCGGGGGTCAGGGCAGTGGTTCGCGTCGTCGCCCACGCGGTAGCCGAAGACTTCGTCGGACCAGTTCACGGAACCGGCGACGGCCCTGGCGTAGGGGTCGAGCAGCAGCTTGTTCGCATTAAAGCGCGCGCCCGTCGCGGGGTCGTATTCGCCCTCGGCGCGGAAGGCGTAAAGCCAGCCGGGCCGGGCATCGGGCAGGTAGCCGTGCCAGACGAAATCGGTCTGTTCGAGGAGCGGGATGCGCGCGATTTCCTCGGCGCCGTCGTGCGAAAAGATGCAGAGGCAGACGCCCGTGGCGGCCTCGCTGAAGACGGCGAAGTTCACCCCGTTGCCGTCCCACGTTGCCCCGAGGGGGTAGGGAGCGCCGGGAAAGAGGCGCCAGTTGCGGCCGGCTGGCTGCGTCAAACGCGAACCCCGGGCCTGGCGGCGGCGCAGATGAGGGTGAATTGCGGCATCGGAATCCTCGTTCCCTACCCTAGCGAACCCGGCGCGGGTCCGCGACCGGCAAGGGTTCGTTACCGGGGGGCTGGCATTCCTCGGATGACGGCGTAGACTTCGCGCCTCACCACCGCTGGGAGGTTCCATGGAAGTTTCGGGCGATCACAAGTTCGCTGCGCCCCGGGCCGCCGTCTGGGCGGCGCTGCTTGACCCGCGCGCGCTCCAGGCATCGATGCCGGGTTGCGAGAAGTTCGAGGAAGTAGCGCCGCAATCGTACGACCTCGTCATCAAGGTCGGTATCGCCGCCATCAAGGGCACGTACGCAGGCAACGTGACCGTCACCGACCCGGTCGATGGCGAATCGTACCGGCTGGTGGTCGACGGGCGCGGCAAACCGGGCAGCGTCCAGGGCGCAGCGACGCTCACACTCATCGACGATGCCGGCGGCACGCTGGTGAAGTACCTCGGGGACGTCAAAGCGCAGGGCGCCATTGCCCGGCTCGGCAGCCGCCTCCTGGGCGGCGCGGCAAAGCTCATGATTGGCCAGTTCATGAAGGCCATGGAGAAACAGGTAGAAGCCCGGAGCTGACTGCTCCACACGACCACAAAAGGGAGGCTTTTGTATGGCAAATCGAGTCCCGATCACCGTCAAGGTGAACGGCGTGGAACGCTCGGCCGAGGTTCAGCCGCGGACGCTGCTTGCGCACTTCCTGCGTGAGGACCTCGGCCTCACCGGAACCCACATCGGCTGCGACACCACCCAGTGCGGCGCCTGCACCATCCTCGTCGATGGGAAGAGCGCGAAGTCGTGCACGCTCTTCGCCGTGCAGGCGGACGGGACCGACATCACGACAATCGAGGGCATTGCGTCAGACGGTGAACTGCACCCGGTGCAGGAAGGGTTCTGGGAAGAGCACGGCCTCCAGTGCGGCTATTGCACCCCGGGAATGATCATGTCGGCCATCCACCTGCTGAACGAGAACAAGTCCCCCAGCGAGCAGGAAATCCGGGAGGGCATCAGCGGGAACTTCTGCCGCTGCACCGGTTACCAGCACATCGTCAACGCGATCAAGTACGCGGCGAACAAGGGGTAAGGCGATGGCAATCATCACACCGAAGATGATGGGCGAGCGCGTGAAGCGCCGCGAAGACCCGCGGCTCATCCAGGGCCGCGCCACCTACGTCGACGACATCAAGCTGCCGGGGATGCTCCACCTCGCCTTCCGGCGGAGCGACATCGCCCACGGCATCATCAAGAGCATCGACGTCTCGGCGGCACAGGCCATGCCCGGCGTCGAACTCGTGATCACCGGCGCGGAACTCAAGGAGTTCCTCCCGCCGATGCCGATCGGCACGCCGTTCCCGTCGCCAGACCATTACTCCGTTGCGGTGGACCGGGTGCGCTACCAGGGCGAACCGGTGGCCGTGGTCGTCGCCGCGGACCGGTACCTCGCGCGCGACGCAGCGGATGCCATCGAAATCGAGTACGAACCGCTGCCCGCGGTCATCGACCCGGAGCGCGCGATGACCGGCGAGCCGGCCATCATCCACGAGGCCTTCCCGAACAACCTTGCCGTCCCGTATGTGCCCGGCGGCACCGGCTTCGACCCCGTTGCCGGGACCGTCGACAACACGGCCGTTGACAGGTCGTTCGCGGAAGCCGACTTCGTGCTCTCCCAGCGCATGCTGAACCAGCGGCTCGCGCCCACGGCGATGGAGCCCCGCGGCGTGGTCGCCCACTACGAGCCGGGCAAGGAGCACCTGACCATCTGGAGTTCGACCCAGAACCCGCACATCCTGAAGACGTTCGTAGCGGCCCTGACGGGCACGCCGGACAACCAGGTCCGCGCCATCGCGCCCGAGGTTGGCGGCGGCTTCGGCTGCAAGATCAACATCTACGGCGAGGACTACGTCGCAGCGGCGCTTTCGAAGAAGCTGGGCAAGCCCCTGAAGTGGATCGAAGACCGCTCGGAAGCCTTCCAGGCCACGATCCACGGCCGCGACATCCTCGCCTACGTCGACATCGCCGCGAAGAACGACGGCCGCGTCACGGGCCTCAAGATCAAGCTCATCGCCGATATCGGCGCGTACAACATGATCCTGACTGCGGCCATCCCGACGCTGACGATGCTCATGCTCAACGGCACCTACGATATCCCGGCCATCCGCGCCGAGTTGACCGAGGTGTTCACGAACAAGATGCCGACCGACGCCTACCGGGGCGCGGGCCGGCCGGAGGGCGCCTACTTCGTCGAACGGGCGATGGACATGGTGGCCCGCCACCTCAACATGGACCCGGCCGAAGTGAAGCGGAAGAACTTCATCAAGGCCGACCAGTTCCCGTTCGCCACCCAGATGGGCGCCGTGTACGACTCCGGCGACTACGAGAAGACCCTCGACCTCGCGCTGAAGAACGCGAAGTGGGAGGAGCTAAAGGCCGAACGCGACCGGATGCGCGCCGACGGCCGCATCGTCGGCATCGGGCTTTCGTTCTACGTCGAAGTCTGCGGGCTTGGCCCTTCGGCTTCGCTGCCAACCGGCGGCTGGGAGTACTCGAGCGTGACGGTGGAGCGGAGCGGGAAGATCACGGCGACCACCGGGGCATCGCCGCACGGCCAGGGCAACGAGACCACGTTCTCGCAGATGCTCTCCGACCAGTTCGGCATCCCCATGAACGACATCACCATCCTTCACGGCGACACGGGCGTGGTGAAGCAGGGCATCGGCACCTTCGGCAGCCGCTCGCAGGCGGTCGGCGGAACAGCCCTGCTCAAAGCGGGCGAGAAGGTGAAGGACAAGATGGCACGCTTCGCGGCCGCGATGCTCAATCCGAACGAGGAGACCGACACCTCGAACATGGTGTTCGCGGACGGCCGGATCTCGTTCAAGGATGCTCCGGGCCAGTCGGTGGCCTTCTCCGATGTCGCGGCCTATGCCTACGTGCCGGTGCCGCTGCCTGCGGGCATGGAGCCGGGGCTTTCGGACCAGGCTTTCTTCGAACCCGCGAACAACACCTACCCGTACGGCGCCCACATCGCGATGCTCGAAATCGACCGGGAGACCGGCGAACCGCGGCTCCTCAAGATGCTCGCCGTCGATGATGCGGGGACGATCATCAACCCGCTCATCGTCGAGGGGCAGTTGCACGGCGGACTCGCCCAGGGCATCGGCCAGGCGATGATCGAAGAGGTGGTGTACGACGAAGACGGCCAGCTCATCACCGGTTCGTTCATGGACTACGCCATCCCGCGGGCGACCGACTTCCCGTGGTTCGAGCTGGACAAGACGGTCACGCCGACGCCAGTGAACCCGCTCGGCGCGAAGGGCGTCGGCGAAGCCGGCACGCTCGGCTCGACGCCGTGCATCGTCAACGCGGCGGTCGACGCGCTCAGCCCGTTCGGCGTGAAGCACATCGACATGATGCTCCGGCCGGAGAAGCT
>JBDHWA010000168.1:0-5391 GCA_039809945.1 Dehalococcoidia bacterium
ACGTTGGCGGCGTTGGACTGGATGAACCGGCGGCGGTGGCTCACTTCGTCGCCCATCAGTTCGTAGAACAGCGAGTCGGCATCGGCCGCGTCGTGGACGCCCACCTGGAGGAGGACGCGGTTGTCCGGCTTCATCGTCGTCTCCCAGAGCTGCTCGGCGTTCATTTCGCCCAGGCCCTTGAAGCGCTGCACGTTGAGGTTCGCGCGCTTGTTGCCCTTCTTGAACTCGTCCAGCTGGGCGTCGTTGTAGAAGTAGCGCACGTCCTTGCCCTGCTGCATCCGGTAGAGCGGCGGCTGGGCGATGTAGAGGTACCCGCCGTCGATCAGTTCCGGCATGTTGCGGAAGAAGAACGTGAGCAGCAGCGTTCGAATGTGGGCACCGTCGACGTCGGCGTCGGTCATGATGATGACCTTGTGGTAGCGCAGCTTCGAGACGTCGAAGGTCTCGCGGATGCCCGTGCCGAGCGCCGAGATGACGAGCCGGATGGCTTCGTGCCCGAGCATCTTGTCGGGACGCGCCTTTTCGACGTTCAGGATCTTGCCGAAGAGCGGGAGGATCGCCTGGTACTTGCGGTCGCGGCCCTGCTTGGCTGAGCCGCCTGCGCTGTCGCCCTCGACGATGAAAATCTCCGACTCCTCGGGGTCGCGGCTCGAGCAGTCGGCGAGCTTGCCGGGGAGCGTGCCCGATTCGAGGGCGCTCTTGCGCTGCACGAGGTCGCGGGCTTTGCGGGCGGCTTCGCGGGCGCGGCTGGCCACGAGGCACTTCTCGATGATCCGGCGGCCGTCGTTCGGGTTCTCTTCGAGGTACTGGCTGAGGGCCTCGCCGACAACCGTCTGCACCTGGCCGGCCACTTCGGCGTTGCCCAGGCGCGTCTTTGTCTGGCCTTCGAACTGCGGTTCGGGCAGCTTCACCGAGATGACCGCAACGAGACCCTCGCGGACGTCGTCGCCGGTGAGGTTCGGGTCCTGGTCCTTGAGGATCTTGTTCTTGCGCGCGTAGTCATTGAGGACGCGGGTGAGGGCTGTGCGGAAGCCGGTCATGTGGCTGCCGCCGTCGATCGTGTTGATCGAGTTGGCGAAGGTGTAGACGGTTTCGTTGAAGCCGTCGTTGTACTGGATGGCGAACTCGATGGAGTTGCCGTCCACTTCGCGCTCGGCGTACACGGGTTCGAAGTTCAGGGCGTCGCGGCCGTGGTTCACGTGGCGGACGAAGCTCTTGATACCGCCTTCGAAGTAGTAGTTGACCTCTTTCCCGTCGCGCTCGTCGAAGAGCCGGAACCAGACCCGCTTGGTGAGGAAGGCATAGAGGCGGAGCCGCTCGGCTTCGATTTTGAAGTCGAATTCAACGCTCTCGAAGATGGCCGGGTCGGGCTTGAAGCTGATGGTCGAGCCGCTGGGGCGCTCCTCCTTCAGCTTCTGGGGAGTGAGTTCGGTGCACGGTTGGCCCTTCGCGAACTCCTGGCGGTAGACCTTTCCGCGCTTGTCCGCGCCCTGAGCCGCCGGGTCCGGCACCACTTCGACCCACATCTGCTCGGAGAGCGCGTTGACGACCGAGGCGCCGACACCGTGGAGGCCGCCGGACACCTTGTATCCGCCGCCGCCGAACTTGCCGCCGGCGTGGAGCACGGTGAGGACCGTTTCAACGGCGCTCTTTCCGGTCTGCTTCTGGATGTCCACGGGGATCCCGCGGCCGTTGTCGACGACGGTGCACCAGCCGCTGGCATGGAAGATGACTTCGATGCGGTCGCAGTAGCCCGCCATCGCCTCGTCGACCGCGTTATCGACCAGTTCCTTGATGAGGTGGTGAAGGCCGGCCTTATCGGTGGTGCCGATGTACATGCCGGGGCGGCGCCGGACCGCTTCGAGGCCTTCAAGGACCTGGATGTTTTCCGCGGTGTAAGACGATGAAGCAGCGGTAGTCATAGGCCGGGGCAGTGTCCCTCAGGTGGCGAAACGCCGGGGCATTCCGCTCGCCGGAGAATCGCTAAATTACCTTCTCAGTTTAGCACGATTCGAATCTGAGGGCCAGTTTTCGCACCCCCTCGCGACGACGCCGGGCAATGCCGCCGAGTGCGTTTCGAAGCTGGCGGCGCTACCGGCCGCGTTCGCCTGAACGCATCCTTTCCCGAAGCGCGAAGTCTTCCGCTCAGCGGTACAGCCCGTGGGCCTCGATGTACTCCCGCACCGCCCCTGGAACGAGGTAGCGGATCGGCCGCCCGGCGGCCACGCGCGCCCGGATCTCGGTCGAGCTGATGCGGAGGAGCGGCATGTCGACCCGCTCGAAGCCAGCGGTGCCGGCGGCCGGTTCCTTCTCAGCCACCACGATGCGGGCGAGGCGGCGAATCTCCCCGGGTTCGCGCCAGTTGGGGAGGTCGGCGACGGCATCGCTGCCGAGGACGAGGACGATGTCGGCGTGGCCCTCGGCGTGCAGTTCGCGCAGGGTGTCAACCGTGTAGCTCGGGCCGGGGCGTTCGACTTCGCGTCCGTCGGCGGCGAAGCGGGGGTTGCCCTGGATGGCGAGGCGCGTCATCGCCAGGCGGTCTGTGCCGGGGCTCACTTTCCGGCCGGGGCCGGCCCCGGCGCGGCGGTTTTCCGGCGTGTCGGTCGCGGTCTTGCGGTAGGGGTCGCCTGCGGGGATGACGAGGACGCGTTCGCATGCGAACTGGTGGGCCACGCATTCGGCCAGGACGAGGTGCCCGATGTGCGGCGGATCGAAGGTGCCGCCGAAGACGGCGAGGCGCTGGCCCATGGGCCGAAAGTGTACCCGGCTATGGGCGCGAAGGGGCCGGTTGCGACCCGATTAGCACTCATTGACAGGGAGTGCTAATATCACTTCCGCACCAACACCAAATCCCTCCCAGAGGTAGCTGAATGGCAAAGCAACTGCTCTTCGATGAAGAGGCACGTCACTCGCTGAAGCGGGGCATCGACGCCCTCGCCGACGCGGTGAAGATCACCCTCGGCCCCAAGGGCCGCAACGTCGTCCTCGACAAGAAGTTCGGCGCCCCGACGATCACGAACGACGGTGTGACGATCGCCAAGGACATCGAGCTCGAGGATCCCTTCGAGAACATCGGCGCGCAGCTGGCCAAGGAGATCGCCTCCAAGACCAACGACATCGCCGGTGACGGCACCACCACCGCCACCGTGCTCGGCCAGGCGATCGTGCAGGAAGGCCTGAAGAACGTGGCCGCCGGCGCGAACCCGATGGGCCTGAAGCGCGGCCTCGAAGCCGGCTCCTCCGCCCTCGTCGAGGCGATCAAGAAGGGCAGCATCAAGGTCACCGAGCGCAACCAGATGGCGCAGGTCGCCACCATCTCCGCCAACAACGACCCTTCCATCGGCAACCTCATTGGCGAGTGCATGGAGAAGGTTGGCAAGGACGGCGTCATCACCGTCGAAGAGTCCAAGGGCATCCAGACCGAAGTCGAATACGTCGACGGTATGGCCTTCGACCGCGGCTACATCAGCCCCTACTTCGTGACCAACCCAGACCGCATGGAAGCGGTGGTCGAGGATCCCTACATCCTCATCACTGACAAGAAGATCTCGGCCGTCCAGGAGATCCTCCCGGTCCTCGAGAAGATCCTCCAGGTCTCGAAGAACATCGTCATCATCTGCGGCGACCTTGAAGGCGAAGCGCTGGCCACCCTCGCGGTGAACAAGCTGCGCGGCACCATCAACATCCTCGCCGTGAAGGCCCCCGGCTTCGGCGACCGCCAGAAGGACAACCTCGGCGACCTCGCCACCCTGACCGGCGCGACCGTCATCTCCGAAGAGATCGGCCGCACCTTCGAAAGCGTCGAAGTGGCCGACCTCGGCCGCGCCCGCCGCGTCGTCTCCTCCAAGGAAGAGAGCACGATCATCGAAGGCAAGGGCAAGAAGAAGGAACTCGACGCCCGCGTCGCCCAGATTCGCGCCATCCTCGAAGAGGCGAAGAGCGACTGGGACCGCGAGAAGGCCCAGGAGCGCCTCGGCAAGCTCGCTGGCTCGGTCGCCGTCATCAAGGTCGGCGCCGCCACCGAAGTCGAGCTCAAGGAAAAGAAGCACCGCGTGGAAGACGCCCTCAGCGCCACCCGCGCAGCCGTCGAAGAGGGCATCGTCCCTGGCGGCGGTGTCGCCCTCATCAACGCCATCCCCGCGCTCGACAAGGTCAAGCTCGATGGCGACGAGGCCACCGGCGTCCGCATCCTTCGCCGCGCCCTCGAAGAGCCGCTCCGCCGCATCGCCATCAACGCTGGCAAGGACGGGTCGGTCATCGTCGAAGAGGTGAAGAAGCTCGGCAAGGGCCAGGGCTACGATGCGCAGAAGGGCGAGTTCGGCGACATGGTGACCAAGGGCATCATCGACCCGGCCAAGGTGACCCGCTCGGCCATCGAAAACGCGGTCTCCATCGCGGCCATGGTGCTCACCACCAACTGCCTCGTCACGGAGAAGCCGGAGCAGGCCGCCGCTGGCGTGCCCGCCGCTCCTCCGATGTACTAAATCGCCCTACCCGGCGAACAATCCCGAGGGGGTGGAGGCGAAAGCCCCACCCCTTTCGTGACCCTCCTTTGCCCACCCGCACAACGTCTGCTCTCCCGGAGGGAAAATCATGCGGAACGAAAACGGCATCCAGGTCGACCGCGAAGCGCTCGATAAGCTGCTGACCACCGCCGACCTCATCACCATCGGCTTCACCCTCTTCCCCGAGCGTCTGCTCATCGACACGCGCTCCAACGACACCGACGGGCAGTTCGCCGCCATGGTCGAACCGGTTGCTTCGGTCCAGGAACGGTACCTCTGGCTCGGGAAGCACCGGAGCGGCTTCGGCGCGCCCGATGGGTTCGCCTTCTTCATCTGGCCGCACACGGTCCGCGGCCTGTTCGAGCGTGACGCCCTCGCGCCGCTGCGCGCCCGCCTCGACCCCGAAGCGGCGGCGAAGCTGGATGAGGCGCTCCAGGTCGCGCTCGAACTCGAACGGCTGGCGATGCTCGAAGCGGTGAAGGGCAGCGAGCGCTGGCCGGCCATCTGGGAGCGCAGCGCGGCCTGAGGGCCTGGCCCGGGACTCCGGCTGGCGCGGGCGCGTCAGCAGGGTGTGCGCGCGGGAGGGTTGCTGCTAGCATCAGCGCGCAACTTTCACTGTCCCTGGAGCCACAACAATGACCACTGCCGAAACCACGCGTGTCGATACCGGCACCGACCACCTGCTCGCCGAGCGGGATGGCCACACCCTCATCCTCACCTTCAATCGCCCCGAACGCATGAACGCCATCAGCGGCCCTATGCTGATGAACATGTCGCGCCTGCTCACCGAGGCCAACCGCGACCCGGACGTCCGCGTCGTCATCATCACCGGCACGGGCCGCGGCTTCTGCGCCGGGCTGGACCTGGTCGAGAACAACCCGAACAC